>CAYHDA010000029.1:14212-22485 GCA_964355145.1 uncultured Mariniphaga sp. | reverse complement strand
AGAGGATTATTCATGTATACGGAATACATGTTCCCATCAGCCATTAAACCAAACGAAAGATACATCAGCTGATCAATGAAACTGTGACTGACTTGTCCGAAAGCGGCATATTTGGCAAAGTCCAGTGATGACCTGTATGAAATGGACAATGGCGCACTTCCAATGAAGCTTTTCTGAAAAGTCCGGTTGAAATAACCCGCATATTGGAGATCAATCCCATAATTCAGTTTGAAGGATGTTGTTGACAGGTAGTTGTGTTCATATCTGAATTTGGTTTCCAGCTCATAAGAGCTATAATCAAGATTCAGATTTTGAGGCACCACTATATTATCCTTATATTTAACTGCCGCGTTGTTTAATTTATTCTGGCTCAGTACATAGGTGTCGTTACCTTTGAGATTAAAATGCTTGTAAACCGCACCCAGGGTATAATTCCATTGGTCATTTTCAGGCAGATAGCCAAGGATATAACGTTGTTGTTCCGTTTCATTGGCACTCGTATTTAGCTTCGACTGATCAATCGCTCCGAGTCCGATAAGCGACAATTCCGATTTCTGATTGATCTTGGTTTTTATTTTAAACTGGAAGTCGTTGTAGGTGGGAAGGAATGGCAACCCAATGGCTTTAAATAAAAATTGCAGATATGAGCGGCGAACGGAAGCCATAAAGGTGGTTTTTTTGGATAGCGGACCTTCAATTGCAGCGGCCAGATCAGAGGCTCCGACAGTTCCCCTGAACTTAAATTTTTCGTTGGCTTCGCGCTGATTAAACTCAAGCACTGAACTCATCGCATTGCCACGGGAAGCAGGAAAAGCTCCTGAATAAAAATTTACTTCACGGATGAAATCAACGTTTATTATACCAACCGGACCACCCGACGCCCCTTGGGTTGCAAAATGGTTAAGATTGGGGATTTCGACTCCGTCAATGTAGAATTTATTCTCGCTTGGCCCTCCTCCCCGAACGATGATATCATTTCGGAAAGCAGATGACGAAGCTACTCCGGGATAAGACTGGATTACTTTAGAAATATCACGGTTTCCCCCCGGATTTTTTTCAATTTCGTCAATTCCAATGGTACGGAGCGAGACAGGGCTCTCCTCCTTTTTTCGAAAATAGGAGGACCTGACAACAACTTCATCCAAATTGATTTGATCCTCCTCCATTGGCACAAGGATAGTCGCGCCCGTAGCTTTTGTAACCCTGAATGATTCTGAAATATAGGTTTTAAACCCTACCGCAGAAACCTTTATTTTGTAAAATCCCGGTTCAATATTTTTAATGTCAAAATTGCCTGCATCATCCGTAACCGATCCGGTTAAAGTCTCAGTGACAAGTATGGTTGCATAGAGGATTGGTTCATTGTTTTTCGCGTTAAACACTCTGCCTTTAACTGAACCTTCTCCCCAGGAGTGAAAAGAAGTGCAAAAGAGGATAATCAGGGACAATTTTATTCGGTTCTTCATTGTATTTGGTTAAGGTACTTTAATTTCTAAGTTAACAAAAAATAATGGTAAAAGGTTTTTAAGGAATAATAAAATACTTTTGTTGAGTTGGATATTGAATCATTTTATGGAGCAAATCATTGAAATAGGTGAATACAAGATTTTTACAACACTGGAAGGCAACGGTCCACCCTTGCTGATTCTGCATAGTTATTGGGGTAACCTATGCTTGTTTGATCAGCTGACAACTTCACTTTCAGTTAATAATAAGGTAATCCGGATCGACCTTCCCGGTCATGGCAATTCAGGTATTCCGCCTCCGGATTATACCTTTGATAACTTTGTTCCGATTTTAAGCGAACTCTTAATCCGACTAAATGTGTTGGAGAAAATTTCAATTATTGGACATTCAATGGGCGGATATGTTGCGATGGCATTTGCTGCTGCATTTCCACAAAAAACAGCTGTTTTGATATTGATGCACTCCCCCATAAGGAGCGCCGATGACCAAAGTATTAAGCTGCGTAACCGTGAGAAGAATTTATTGCTCCGTGGAAAAATGGAATTGATGCTGCAACTTACAGTCACCTCCAATTTTGCCCCTGAGAATATTCTCAAAATGAAAAAAGAGATTGCACTGCTTTTTCAAACAGCGGAGCAGGTCACCCCCGAAGGGGCGCTAAGTACGATATACGCTCTCAATCACCGCAGCTGTTATTTCGAAGGTTTACAAAGTGCTCAATATCCGGTTTTGATTATTATCGGTAAATACGACAAAGTTTATCGCGCTGATGAGCAGATCGATGATGCAAACAAAATTCCTGGTGCAAGCGTGTTGGTTCTTAATCATTCCGGACATATGGGATTTATGGAGGAAGAAAATTTGGTATTGACCAGATTAAAAGAATTTCTGCAAACACACCAAGTTTAATTTTTTTCTTCAAAAAAAAGGTTAAAAAGACTATTTTTGTGAAGCTGTATAGAACCATTTTAAATTAAAATTTTGACCAGCCTCATGTTGTACAGTTTAGTGACATGGACTACTTTTGCAAAACGTTTTATACAGAACGCGTTTAATTCATATAATATTTAAAATCAAGTACTTATGAGCAATTTCCTGAGTGCCACCCTAGGCCGGAAAGTATTTATGAGCCTCACAGGACTTTTCCTTATCTCATTTTTATCGATTCACCTAATCCTGAATCTGCTACTTATTTTTGACGATTCCGGCAATCTGTTTAATCAGGCAGCCCATTTTATGGCTACCAATCCAATTATAAAGATTGTAGAACCAATTCTGGCTTTAGGTTTTATCATTCATATTATTTGGGCTGTGTGGATTACGCTTGACAATATGAAAGCACGTCCTCAAAAATATGAATCTGGTGATCAGCTGCTTAAATGGTGGGCACCCTCCAAAAACATGTTCATTATTGGAGGAATGATTTTCATTTTTCTGATTCTACACCTTTTTAACTTCTGGGTTAAGATTAAAATTACCGGAGATGAACTGTTGGGAACAAGTGAGGAAATGCATAACACTTATGCCTTGGTTTCTAATTTATTTATTCATTATCCGCTGTATGATTTTATTTATGTATTGAGCGGAATTTTTGTTGGTCTGCACATGTCGCATGGATTTTGGAGTGCCTTCCAGACGATTGGATTGAATAATATCAAGTGGATGAAAAGGTTGAAATGTCTGGCTAATCTGATTGGATTTGTTTTTGCAATCGGTTTTGCATCGATACCGATTTATTTCCTTATTAAATTCTAAATTGAAATAAAAAGATCGAATATTATGAGCATCTTAAATTCAAAGATACCTGAAGGACCAATCTCTCTGAAATGGTCAACCCATAAAGAGAAAATTAAAGTTGTCAGTCCTGCCAACAAACGGAAACTTGAAATTATTGTGATAGGTACCGGACTTGCCGGAGCATCAGCAGCAGCTTCTCTTTCCGAGTTAGGTTATAATGTAAAGGCTTTTTGTTATCAGGATAGTCCCCGTCGCGCCCATTCAATTGCGGCTCAAGGGGGTATTAATGCTGCCAAGAACTACCAGAATGACAACGATTCTGTTTACAGATTATTCTACGATACTATAAAGGGAGGTGATTACCGCTCGCGTGAGGCAAATGTGCATCGTCTGGCGGAGGTTTCCCCAAATATTATTGATCAATGCGTCGCGCAAGGTGTCCCATTTGCAAGGGAATATGGAGGTCTGCTTTCTAACCGCTCTTTTGGCGGGGTGTTGGTAAGCCGCACTTTTTATGCACGCGGTCAGACCGGTCAGCAGCTTTTGCTTGGAGCTTATTCTGCACTTAATCGTCAGATTGCCGAAGGTGGTGTCAAAATGTACACCCGTCACGAAATGGTTGACCTTGTTACAATAGATGGTAAAGCACGTGGAATTATTGCGCGTGATATGGTTACTGGAGACATCAAGCGATTTGGAGCACATGCCGTAGTGATTGCTTCGGGCGGATACAGCAATGTCTTCTTCCTTTCAACCAATGCCATGGGGTGCAATTGCTCTGCTTCATGGGTTTGTTATAAGAAAGGTGCTTTTTTTGCCAATCCTTGTTTTGTTCAGATTCACCCGACCTGTATTCCTGTTCATGGCTCACAACAGTCAAAACTGACACTGATGTCTGAGTCATTGAGGAACGATGGCAGAGTCTGGACTCCTAAAACCAAGGAAGATGCTGAAAAATTGCGCAAAGGAATCATCGGACCCAATGACATTGCCGATGAAGATCGTGATTTTTACCTGGAAAGACGTTATCCGTCATACGGAAATCTTGTTCCCAGAGACGTAGCTTCCCGGGCAGCCAAAGAACGCTGCGATGCCGGTTTCGGAGTAAATTCTGAAGGTAAAGCAGTTTATCTTGATTTTAAATATTCCATAGAGCGGCTGGGTCGTGGTACTATTGAAAAAAGATATGGCAATCTTTTCCAGATGTACGAGAAGATTACCGATACCGATCCTTACAAAGAACCTATGCAGATTTATCCTGCTATCCATTATACAATGGGAGGAACCTGGGTAGACTATAATTTAATGACCTCGGTGCCAGGTCTTTATGCTATTGGAGAAGCTAATTTCTCTGACCATGGCGCAAACCGTTTAGGCGCTTCAGCGCTCATGCAAGGATTGGCGGATGGTTATTTTGTTTTGCCCTATACAATCGGTGATTATCTTGCCGGTGAGATTATGATACCTAAAATTGATACTAACCGTCCGGAATTTATTGAAGCCGAAAAATCAGTGGTTGCACGCCTTGAGAATCTGTTCAATATTAAAGGCAAAACACCCGTTGATCATTTTCACAAAAAATTGGGGCAGATCATGTGGGATAATGTTGGAATGGCGCGTAATGCTGAAGGACTGACTAAGGCAATAGAAGCAATTCAGGAGTTACGTACTGAATTCTATAAAGATCTGCTTGTTCCGGGAGAGATGAAAAATGTGAATCCTGAACTCGAAAAGGCGGGAAGGGTAGCCGATTTTATCGAACTTGGCGAACTACTGGCACGTGATGCACTCAACAGGAATGAATCATGTGGCGGACACTTCCGTGAGGAATCCTCTACCGAAGAAGGTGAAGCCAAACGCGATGATGCCAACTTTGCATATGTTGCTGCATGGGAATTTAAAGGCCTTGATACTGTTCCTGCTCTTCACAAGGAAGACCTGGTTTTCGAAACTATTGCATTAACCCAGAGAAGTTATAAATAAAAATCTCCAGCTGAGTAGCTCATATCTTAATACCTATAAAAATGGCGGATAAAATTCTCAATAAAATATATGTGAAGGTCTGGAGACAAAACAGTCCAAAGGCTAAGGGTAGGTTTGAAACCTATACCGTTAATAATATTTCTCAAGGTTCTTCTTTTCTCGAAATGATCGACATCCTCAATGATGAGCTGATTCTGGGAGGAAAAGATCCGATTGCATTTGATCATGATTGTCGCGAAGGAATTTGCGGAATGTGTTCCCTTTATATCAATGGGCATGCTCATGGTCCTGACACACAGGTCACTACGTGTCAGTTGCACATGCGAAAGTTCAATGAGGGTCAGACCATTACAGTTGAGCCCTGGCGTGTTGGCGCTTTCCCGGTGATTAAAGATGTGATGGTTGATCGTACTGCTTTTGAAAAAATTCAGCAGGCCGGTGGCTTTGTCTCTGTAAATACCGGCGGTGTACCTGACGGCAATACACTGCCTATATCGCAGGATGATGCCGAAGAAGCAATGGATGCCGCTGCCTGCATTGGATGTGGAGCCTGTGCCGCCACTTGTAAAAACTCATCGGCGATGTTGTTTTTAGCTGCTAAAGTGTCGCAGTTTGCAAAGTTGCCTCAAGGTCAGGTTGAGGCAAAACGACGTGCAAAAGCGATGTATGCCAAAATGGATGAACTTGGATTTGGAGGCTGTACCAATACCGGGGCTTGCGAACTTGCTTGTCCTAAGAGCATTTCCATCGCACACATTGCACGGCTAAATCGTGAATATCTTAAGGCAAAACTGTCTGATTAATATAATGTTAACAATATGGATTAATAAGCGCGGTTTTCAGGCCGCGTTTATTGTTATCAACCTATGATGGTTGATAACTCGTTTTATTTAATGTTTGCGAAGAACTTATAAAAACAAGTTTATACATAAATTCGCAACATTACCATTAATGATATAAAACGACATATAATGCCATACAGAAGATTACCAAATACTGATCAGGCAAGATTAAGGGCTCTTCATACGGCTATCATCATGGGGCAGAAAAAGGATAGTGAAGAGCTTGCTTTTTCTGTGAAATCGCTGAATCGGTTAAGGGCTTTTTACACCAATTTCGAAACTACGATTATCCATCATAAGTTAGCACGAACTCAACAGGAAAAAAGCAGCAATGCTTACCTCGAAACAGTAAAGAAAGCCCGGCTGTACCTTTCTCACTTTATACAGGTTTTGAATTTTGCAATTCAAAGAGGAGACATGAAGTCGGCCGTAAGAGAGTTTTATGGGTTTTCGGATAAAAAATCACCCTCCTTGATTTTAGATTCAGAGGTATTGGAATGGGGGAAGAAAATTATCGAAGGTGAACACAAACGGATAAACCACGGGGGTAATCCACTTTATAATCCATCAATTGCAGTTGTAAAAGTTAAATTCGACCAGTTTATTGATGCCTATCATTTTCAAAAGACTTTGCAGAATAATACCGCCAGATGGACGGGCAAGGTTGCTGAACTAAGGAAAGAGGCTGATGAAATTATTCTGGATATCTGGAATGAAGTTGAAGAGCAATACTCCGGTTTGCCGGATGACCTTAAGCGGGAAAAGACCGCAGAATACGGATTAATCTATGTTTACCGTCCGATGGAGCGCATTAAAACCGAATCCCATACATTGACAGGAGCCAGTATATTACCGTATTAAGAATAAGTTTTTTCGATTGTTTTTGAATTTTATTCAGATTAAGAAAACAGCATTTTCACTTTCTCACTTACCAGTTTCGGATCGGGATTCAGTGGAAAAACCAGCATTGGTTTTAGATAGGTTATTTTATGTTCGCGTTTAAACTTTTCAATACCACCTCCGGTAATGTTAAGCATAACGGTTTTGTCAGAATCTATTTTTCCGTCATGTACAGCTTGTATTAAAGATGCAACAGCTACAGAAGCTGCAGGCTCGAGATCATTTCCTTCCGTTTTGGCAAATAAGGCAGCTGCGTTTGCTGCTTCCTGATTCGTAACCGCGAATATTTCACCACCGGCATCTTTCATTGCATCATATATTCCGCCTTTGATACTATAGGGTGGTTTCCTGTTTGACAGAACTTTCGCGATGATCTCTTCGACCTGCTTACGGGCCATTTCGTCATCGAAGGGGAGGATTTCTCTGGAATCGGCATCCCAGGCCTCCTTGATTGGAAGAAAGGGAGCATTTTGCGACAACATCAGTTTCATTTTCTTTGTCCCATACCGGCCATCTTCTAAAAACCGCAGGTTGGCTTCCCAGGCCGCTATGGCCCCGGTGCCACTTCCAACGGCTTGAAAATAGAAATCTGGTATCCGTCCTATTGTTGTTACAGCCGATAAAACAGTAATTCCCATTCCATCACGTCGTGCAACATTTTTAGCGCCCCCTTCAGGATAAAATCCCTCGGTTGTGCACACAAGATTTGATAAATGAATAGCATCGAAATAATCGCCGCCGGATTCAGCTGCAATCAGTTTCACACATGGATCAAGCTCCTGCGCGAACCATAAAGCGTTGAGATTATCCTCCGGCACACAGATTACAACAGGAATTTTATTCTCGGAGCAGACTTTCGCAAAGGCGCGGGCAGTATTTCCAGCCGATGCAACTACCATTACCCCATTTGTATTACTGTTTTTTCGTGCGCATACTGAGTATGCTTCACACTCTTTGAAAGTTCCGGTTTCCATCCTTGCCCCCTTTTCGGGCCAGTAACCGTTAAAGGTTATATAAAGATTTTCTAATCCAAGTTCATTTGCCAATCCAACACTTTTATAGGTTACCGGCGCTCCCGATCCCCTGAGCGTCCTGTTCACAGGTAGCCAGGAAGAAAATTGATATAAGCCCGGCAATGTTTTATCCGGATTTAATTGCTTATTGTCATAGACCGCACGGATGAGGCTGCAGTCATCATTATTCGGGCAATTCAACTCCCAGTTTTTATCCTCGAAGGTTTTTCCGCAGCAAAGTGATTGTAAGTGATATTTTGTTGGGGTAAATTCAGACATGAAAATATTTTTAAACGTTCAAAAGTAGCTTTTTTGAAAAGCAATGCAAAAT
>CAYHDA010000029.1:0-14112 GCA_964355145.1 uncultured Mariniphaga sp. | reverse complement strand
TTATTGATGTTTTCATCAATAGACCTGTTGAGATAGCGGTTAAGCGGACGGAGAATTTTGAAACACGCAATAGCCTTGGCAATAAAATCAGGGGCCAGGAGCTCCTCCTCCGTCACCTTATGTCCAACGGCATAACTGCGATTTTTAATCAGGTCGAGGTATTCCCAGTCTTTTGGATAACCTTTGGGAGCCGTTTTCAGTTTATCGGAATAATCTAGTGTAAAAGTCTGTTTAAATTCTTCGTTCCCAATTATTTCAAGGTAATCTTGCGGATGATAATAGATTTCCTGCCGTATAGCATAAAGATGTTCAGGTGGCGGCATATAAATTCCACCGGAAAGGAAGCACTCCCCGGGTTGTACGTGAAGATAGTAGCCTGAGAAGCCGGATTTTTTCCCGCCACGAGCCATAAAGCATCCGTAATTTGATTTAAATGGACGCTTGTCGTTCGAGAAACGGACGTCACGAAATAGACGGAATACGCAGTCCTTAGGATTTAACAGCGGTATTTCATCATCGAACAGCCTGATTTCGTGGATTAAAAGTTCTGTAATCGCCAGGAATTTTTTACGCGTCAGATCATATCTCTCCCGGTTAAGGTCAAACCATTCGCGCGTATTATTGGCTTCAATATCTTTTAAAAAATTAAGTATCTCCTTCATATTTCAAAATTACCTGAAAATAGATTAACAAACCAACGAATCGTTCTGTATTTTTGTAAAAAATCAAAGAATTCTTCATGAAGAATTGTTGCATTATAGTAGCCGGAGGTAATGGATCAAGGATGGAATCCGGTATTCCAAAACAATTTCTTCTGATAGGAGGAACACCGGTTTTAATGCATACCCTCCGGAATTTTTATGATTATGACCATTCACTCCTTCTTATTCTTGTACTTCCCGCTAATGAGATCAGTGGCTGGAACGGGTTATGCGGGAAACACCATTTTGAAATTCCTCATCTGGTTACCGAAGGAGGAGAAACGCGTTTCCAATCTGTTAAAAATGGCCTCTCACTGGCTTCCGGTTGCGAACTGACTGCCGTTCATGATGGTGTTCGTCCGTTTGTTAGTCATGAAACTATGGCACGATGTTTCAATGGAGCATCGTTGCAGGGTTCCGCAATTCCGGTTCTGCCGTCAAATGAATCCGTGCGAAAGGGTAAAATGAATAAATCGGTTCCGGTTGACCGGTCTCAATATTTTATGGTGCAGACACCTCAGGTTTTTAAAACTTCAATTCTTCGGGAAGCTTATCGCCAGATGTGGACTCCTGAATTTACCGATGATGCTTCCGTTGTAGAGCATGCAGGAACAGCGGTTCAGATGGTTATGGGAAACCGCGAAAATATTAAGATCACCTTTCCTGAAGATCTTCTGATTGCAGAACTCTTCCTGAAAGGCAGTCCTGTTACAAGACTTTAAGCTGCTTATTCAAGCTCGTGATCTTCAAGTTACTCTTTAAGCACTTTAATCTCCATCTTAATATCTAGCTGAGGACGGTTATTTGGTCCTGTTGGCTGAGCAGCGATTAAATCAATGACCGATAATCCATCAATAACTTCACCAAAAACAGTATAATTCCCATCCAGGTGAGGGGTTCCGCCTAAATTAGTATAAACCTGTATTTGCTCATCGGTAAGCTTGAAAGGTTTTTGACTGGCCTTTGCCATTGCTTCAGTTTGCAGCCGATCGATTAATAATGCGAATGCAACCTGATTGCCTGCTTGCTGGTAGAATTTCAGAGAGTCCTCATTTGCCACCGTAAGCTGACGCATAAAGCTTTGTGCCAGTTTTTCATTTCCTTTAGCTTCAAGTGCAGGAAGATCGTTTGCCGGAAATACTACTCCCTGAACGAGGTAGAATTGTGAACCGGAAGATTTTTTCTCCGGATTGGTCTGATCGCCCTGTCTTGCAGCGGCTAGTGCTCCTTTTTTGTGAAGCAGCTTTGTATTTATTTCATTATCAATTTCATACCCTGGTCCTCCATTGCCAAGTTCCTGATCTGGTTTGGCATTTCTGGTGTCCGGATCTCCACCCTGGATCATAAATTCATTGATAACCCTGTGAAACAGAAGTCCGTCAAAAAAGCCTTCTTTTGCTAATTTCAGAAAATTATCCCGGTGTTTAGGGGTCTCATTATACAGCGCTACTTTCATATCGCCGAATTCTGTTTTTATCAGTACTATTGAGCGGTGATCTTTATTATCCTGAGCATTTCCGCAGGCCACACATAGAATGGTTGCCAGTATAAAAGTGCCTTTCAATAAATTATTCATAGTTATCATTTCTTTTCTGTCAAAGATAAGAAAAATGAAAATTGATTTGATTATTGCCTTTTTATTTCTGATGTGACATGTTCAGGTATTCTGGTATAAGACACGAACGGGCCATATATTTTTATATTTTTGTGCTTTAGTTTGATACAGAAAAGGGATGGGCGATTTTATTATTTACAATACACTTAGCAGAAAGAAGGAGATTTTCAAACCTTTAATTCCAGGACATGTTGGAATGTATGTTTGCGGACCGACGGTTTACGGTGAGGCTCATCTTGGTCATTCGCGGCCTGCAATAACTTTCGATGTGCTCTTTCGCTTCCTGAAACACCTCGGATTTAAGGTGCGATATATCCGAAATATAACCGACGTTGGTCATCTGGTGAATGATGCTGATGAAGGTGAGGATAAGATTGGCCGGAAAGCGAAAGTCGAAGAACTCGAACCTATGGAAATTGTACAGCGCTATACCAACAGCTACAGGTTGAATATGGCACAGCTGAACGTACTTCCCCCAAGTATTGAACCCACTGCCTCAGGGCATATCATTGAGCAGATTGCAACGATTCAGAAAATGATAGATTCAGGATTTGCCTATGAAACAGGTGGCTCGGTCTATTTTGATGTCGAAAAATATGCTTCAGTCCATTCGTATGGCATATTATCGGGCCGAAAGATAGAGGATCTTTATGCCAATACGCGTGATCTTGATTCACAGTCAGAGAAAAGATCGGGTCTCGACTTTGCAGTGTGGAAGAATGCATCTGCTGAACATATCATGCGATGGCCATCTCCCTGGGGTGAGGGATTTCCCGGGTGGCATACTGAATGTACTGCCATGAGTACAAAATATTTAGGCGAACCATTTGATATTCACGGTGGAGGACTTGATTTACTTTTCCCTCATCACGAAGCTGAAATCGCACAGGGTGTGGCATGTTTCGGTCACCAGCCGGTTAACTATTGGATGCACAATAATCTGATTACGATCAATGGGCAGAAGATGGGGAAATCACTAGGGAATTTTATCACTCTTGACGAGCTTTTTTCCGGAAATCATCCGATTCTTGAAAAGGCCTATTCGCCTGTCTGTATTCGGTTTTTCATTCTGCAGGCACATTATCGCAGTCCGCTTGACTTTTCAAATGAGGCACTTCAGGCAGCAGAGAAAGGTCTGGATCGTTTATTCAACGCAGTTGCAGTATTGAAGGAAATTCATCCGGCAGAACAATCAACTATTGATGTTCCGGTTCTGAAGGAGAAATGCTATGCTGCAATTAATGATGATCTTAATACTCCTGTTTTGATAGCGCATCTTTTCGATGGTGTAAAGATGATCAATTCCGTAAATGACGGAAAAGCGGCAGTCAATGCTGCCGACCTCGAAATTCTAAAGGAACTGTATACCATTTTCGTTTTCGATATTCTTGGATTCAAGGCTGAAAACTCAGTCGCGGATACTGCCAAAGAGGATGTTTTGTCCAATGTAGTGAATTTGCTGTTGAACCTTAGGGTTGAGGCTAAAATGAATAAAGATTGGGCTACTTCAGACAAGATCCGTATCAGTCTTACGGATATGGGCTTTGAAATCAAAGATACCAAAGAAGGCTTTGAGTGGGAATTCCGGAAATAAAAAAGTTTATAACAGTGAAACCTTGACCTTTTCCCGCTTTGAACATTTCAAGGCTTCACTATGATAACTACTCCACCGGAACCAATCTGAATATAATCCCAGGTGATTCTACCGAGATATAGATATATCCATCCGGAGACATTTCAACATCACGCAGCCGTCCGATATTAGGAAAAAGAATTTCCTTGTGAGTGACAGTATTTCCTTTCATCTCGCAACGAACCAGATACATAAACCTCAGAGAACCTACCAGAATATTTCCTTCCCATCCTTTGTATTTATTGCCTTTCACAAAAGTCATTCCGGATGGTGCGATTGAAGGCACCCAGTAGGTGATTGGTTGTTCCATACCAATTTTTGCCGTATCTTTTGTAAGAATCGTACCGTCGTAGTTGATTCCAAAGGAGATCACAGGCCAGCCATAGTTTTTACCCCGCTGAATAATATTCAATTCATCACCTCCTTTGGGCCCATGTTCAGTCTCCCACAATATACCGGTTTCGGTATTGTAAATTAGTCCTTGGGCATTGCGGTGGCCGTAACTCCAGATGCTTTGTTTGGCTCCTGCCTGATTAACAAATGGATTATCTGCAGGAATCGTTCCATCATCGTTTAAACGGTGAATTTTACCGCAATCATTGGAAAGGTCCTGCGCATTTTCTCCCTTTCCACGCTCTCCGCAACTGAGAAACAGGTGACCTTTTCCGTCAAAGGTAATCCTGCCTCCGAGATGTTGACCAGCCTTGGTGTCAGGCATTGCTTTAAACAATAACTGTTTGTCGATGAGTTTATTATCTTTTATTCTTGCCCGCATTAACGTTGTATTCCAGCCTGCTGCCTCGCTTACAGACCATGAAGAATAAGCGAAATAGATCCATCCGTTTTTCGAATAATCAGGATGAAGTCTAAGGTCAAGTAGCCCCCCTTGACCAACAGCCTGTACTTCAGGAAGCCCTTGTATCTCTGCAATTTTTTTCCCGTCTTTTATACGGATCATCTTTCCTTCGCGGTCATTCACCAGCATATCACCATTTGGCAAAAACACCATTCCCCAAGGAGAATTAAGCCCGGTAAATATGGTGTCAAGCCGTATATTGAGCTTTTCGGTCATAATTCTTTTGGTATCCAAATCTTTGATTCCGTTTTCGCCGATATTGAACTCAAGTTTGTTATAGATCAGTTTTGCAATATCCTTTAATTCCTGATCGGTAAAGGTTTTTTTAAACGAAGGCATTCCAAATTCGGGGTAACCAGTCTTGGCACTGGTATAAATGTCGTTCCTGGTCTTGCCGTATTTCCACTCTCTTGTTGTGAACCAGCTCATATCCTCACTATGACAGCTTGCGCAGACACTTGAGAAATTTCGTTGTGCACGAACCGTTGCAGAATCCGGTGCAATTGGAAAAAAGGAAGCAGGACTGCTTTTCTCAATCAAACCGGGATTTGCAATGCCTGCAAGTGAAAATGTCAGAACTAAAATAGTGAAGATCCATTTGTTTTTCATGGGATGAAGTTTATTTATAAGGTAAATTAAAGGATCATTTGTATTATAACCGTTTTCGGAATAATATTGTTTAAACAATATGGATTACCTTCAATTTTATGCCAGTTGCATAGGGATTTACTGACAATATGAGGGCTTATTTCTGCAGTTTGTGAAAGTTCTGGTAAGATATGTTTAGTGTGCAAATAATCCAGCGTGGCAAACCGGGATAAAAATACCGTGGTATCACCGCTCCGGAACCCGGAGCATTCACTACGACCATTGATGCGTATTTTTGGTCAGTAATATTATTTATTTTTATTGCGGAATCGATTTTAAGTTTTCGGGATAATTCGAAAGCATATCCGGCTTTGAAGGCCATAGTAGTCCAGGCTTTTGAATATCGGGTGTTCAGGTCGTTTAGCGGAATCCGGCCCGAATTGGTTAGTTCAAGACGCGAGTAAAAACCATTGGGTGTTTTAAAATCAAGGCTTCCGGAAAAAAGCTGATCAGGCATTCCTGGAAGTTTTTTTCCTGAGTAATCAATATTATCTGCTTTAAAGTCCTGAAAGTTAAATCTGTTATTTCCGTAATTCAGATTGGCAATCAAAGCAAACTGATGATCTGATGTCTTGTTTTTTTGTCCTATAATCCACTGTTGCAGAGATATTTCAAGTCCTCTGTGAAGCGATGATCCGGCATTCATCCCCACATAGATTTCTTCGGCCACTCTTTTGGGAACAATCAGATCTGATACCCGCATATAATAATAGGCGAGATCGATAAATGTAGCGTTGTTGAAAAGATTCACGCGGGTTCCCCCTTCAAAAGACCATGCTTTTTCAGGTTTAATCTCCCTGTTTATCAATCCTAGCGGACTTAATGTCTCAGAAAGTGATGGTACAGAGAATCCCTTGTTGATTGAAGTATAAAAATAAAGATCATTCCATGGATTCCAGGTAAATGAAAGCCGCGGAGCAAGGATGGCAGAGAATTTGTAGTTCCCCGACTGGTTCAGGGTATCGGGTGTTAGATCAGTAAACCGAAAACCCGATTTGTTAAAATTAAGACCGGCGATGAAAGCTACTTTCCGGTATCGGGTTTCCAGCTGGGTGAAAATATCATTCTGATAAAGTGATTCTTTTCCGTCCTGTTGCATAATCCCCTTTATTCCTTTTCCGCCGATGTTTTCGGTGAGCATACTTTGGATATTTTCGAAATAAAGATTGGTTCCCGCAGCAAATTGAAGGGTAATCTCTCCCATCTTTTTGGTGTGTTGACCCAATATCCGTACTCCGTAGGAAAATCCCGATTCATTTAAAAAATTGAATGGCCGGTTTTCTTCAGTTTTTCTGGAATTCAAAAATGCCGAGAGTGAATAATCCCAGTCATTTAATGTCTTGTATTGAAGGTTATATCCGGCAAATACCCTGTCGGGATGCTCGTAGCCTTTTGTTTTCAGCCAACTGGCTGCAGCCTTTTGAGGGTTTGAAATTAAGGTTACAGAATCGATTGAACTTGGAATAAGGGCTCTGATCTTTGAGCCTGAAAGGATAAGGTTGCCGGATAATTTAGCGCTGAATATTTGCTGCTGATTAATGAAAAATGAATAACGGCTATATTTGCTGTTCAGGCGATATCCATCAGATTCAATACCTGAAACCGACAATACCAGGTTATTTTTGGCTGTTCCGTTCGAGTAGGTTACTCCGTTTTTGAAATAGCCAAAACTACCGGCTGAACTATTTAATTTGATCACTTCGCGGTTGAAATCTGCACTCTGTGGATAGAGGATAACTGTTCCACCCAATGATGAGCCATAAATACTTGAAGCCGGACCTCTGAGTACCTCAACACGACTAATATATTCGGGATTTATATCATCGAATGTGGTCTCCCCTTCAGCGCTGTACATAGGTATATCTCCAAAAAAAAGCTTAATCTTTTTTGTTCCGTATGGATAGCGCGAGCCAATCCCCCTCAATGTCAGCTTAATGGTGCCAGGTGAGCCTTCCTGCATTACCAACCCTGGAACCGCCGAGAGCGATGAAGCAATATTAATAGCTGAATTTTCAAGCCGGCCGGCTGGTATGACCGATACCGATCCTGCGGTAGATTTTAACAGCCCAATGGTGCGATAGGCCGTTACCTGAATTTCTGACAGATCGTAGTTTGTACGGGATAATCCGTCAGATGAGGAAATTATTGTATCCGGTTTGGTGATCTGAGTCTTTTCCTTTGACTGAGCAAATAATAGATAAGAGGTGAAAATCAGGGGTATGATCAAAAATTGCTTCATTCCCTATAAACGGAAATTTGCAGCTTTTGTTTATCAAAATTGAATAAAATCAACCGTTTGGATGCATTGCCTTTTCAATTTTTTCCAATCCTTCTTTAAGCACAGCTCTCGGGCATCCGAAATTTAGTCTGAAATATCCTTCACCACCTGTTCCAAATTTACTGCCATGATTTAAAGCAACGTCTCCATCGATCAATCGTTTGGCTAACTCTTTCTCGCTAAGCTGATAAGCTGTAAAATCCATCCAAACCAGAAAGGTCGCTTCAGGTTTCATAATTTTAATCATTGGCAACCGTTCGGCGAAAAATGTCTCCAGAAATCTGTAATTTTCTTCCAGATAAGCCATTAGCTGATCAAGCCAGTCGTAGCCATGACGCAAAGCAGCCTCCGTTGCAATATTGCCAAAGATATTGCCGCTATGGATATGGATCGTATTTAAAACCTGCTCATACTTAAGCCGGATTTTCTTATTGGGTATGATCACAAACGCTGAGGAAAGTCCCGCGACATTAAAAGTTTTACTGGCAGCCATCAAAACGGCACTGTTCATCGCAATATTGGCAGACACCATTGGAATTGGAATGTGTTTGTTCCCCGAAAAAACCAGATCTGCATGAATTTCATCCGAAATAATTACAATTCCGTTCTCGTTACAGATTTGGCTCAGTTCTTCGAGTTCTTCCATGCTCCAAACCATGCCGCCCGGGTTGTGCGGACTGCAAAGGATCAGTAATTTGGTTTTTGAATCGATAATCTGCCTGAGATTATCAAAATCAAAAGTATACCGGCCATCCCTGATCATTAAGGGGTTCTCAAGCATTTTTCTTCCTGATCCTTTTATGCTGGTGAAAAACGGGAAATATACCGGAGGCTGAACAATCACTTTATCGCCTGGTTCTGAAAGTGCCATAATCAGCATCGTTACTGCAGAAACCACACCAGGACTCGTAGTGATCATTTCTTTATCGATTTTCCAGCTATGCCTGCGATCCAGCCACTCGATGATCGCATCAGAATAACTTTCCGGACGATAGGAGTAGGCCAGTATTTCATGCTTTAGCCGATGGTGTAAGGCATCCATAATAAAGTCGGGAGTACGGAAGTCGGTATCTGCCACCCAAAGCGGCAATGCCTCACTATTCCCAAAATAGAGGTCAAGCATATCATATTTGACGCAGTCGGTTCCGCGTCGCTCAATTATTTCATCAAAATTGTACTGTGTCATTTATTGTACGATTAATTAGTTCGGTTTATACCGGATTAAACCATTTCAATTTTTTTCAACCAATTGCAGTCATTACCCTTTTCAATTTTAAGGACAAAATTAAAACGATTTAAACTCAGACAAAGTTCAAAATCGGATGCTGGCGACCATTCATGATTGGCCGGATCCAGCAGCCTGGCACCATCGCCTGTGCGAAGTATCTCCTTGATCTTTTCAAAGTCGGTGGCTTTGTTCAGCAGTTTATCACGTAAATATTCTGCTAAAAAGGTATCTTCCTGTGTCGGATAGCGACATTCGTAACCCATGCAAACCAGGCTCACTTCATCTGGATTTTTTTCGCGGATATAACTAACAATTGCTTCTGCGTTTACAAAACTACCGGTGATAATTTCGTCAGTATAGATTGCATTGGCAATTCCCCGTGTTCCCGAACTGGTTGTCAATATGATGGTTTTACCGGTAAGGTCCTGATTCATAATATGAGTAGGGGAATTTCCGAAATCAAAACCGGGCACTTTCTGTTCGTGACGTTCGCCAAGCATTATCACATTATTGATCGTATTTTTCAAGGCAAAGGCCTCATCCACATGTTCAACGGGAATAATTTTTTTTGCGCCGGCAGCAAATACGTAGCAGGCTGTTGAAAATGCCCTGAAGACATCTATGACCACTGTAAGTCCTTTAGCTTTTTGCGCCCCGTCGATGAGCTGAAGAATTTCTATTTTCATATATGGGCTTTCAATCGTTCCATCCGAAACTTTTGTAATTTGGCTGCGAATTTAACGTAAAAGTAGAAAAGAACGATGATCTCCGTCACTTTAAAAGGTTTGACCATTTTACAATTTACAAATCTGAACCGATTTCCGGAGTTGCTCCACTTCTCAACAATACGCACAAATGGTTGTAGTATAAATAAATACAGCACACTGAATCTGGGTTTTAATTCGGGTGATCTTCCCATAAATGTGAGAGAAAATCGGAATCTGCTTTGTAATGAACTTGAGTTAAATCCTGATAAGTTGATTTTTCCGAAGCAGACTCACACAGCAACAGTTAAAATAATTTCAGCTGATTACTTTAACTCCGAAGAGGATGCACAAAAACATTTTTTGAATGAAACAGATGCTGTCATTACCGCATTGACAGGTGTTTGTGTTGCTGTAAAAACTGCCGATTGTGTGCCGGTTCTCCTTTTTGATCCTAAACGCGGTGTGGTTGCTGCCGTTCATGCCGGATGGCGTGGAACAGTGCAAGGTATTGCAGCGAAAACGATTAGCATAATGTCGGAGAAGTTTGGATCCCAGCCTTCTGATCTTTGGGCGGCTGTCGGGCCTTCAATCAGCCCTGATGTTTACGAAGTAGGAGAGGAAGTCTGGAAGCAATTTGCCCCTGAATTTTATCGGCAGGTTCATCCGGACAGACCGGACAAAAGGCTGCTTGATCTGTGGAGCACCAATCATCATCAGCTGCTGGCTGCGGGAATTCCTGAAAGTCAGATTGAGGTCGCACGGTTCTGCACATTCTCTGATCCTGACCGGTTCTTTTCTGCCCGTCGCGACGGGATTAAAACCGGCAGAATGGCAACCGGAATAATGATCCGATAAAAAAAAACCACAGATTACAAGGATGCTCACAGATTGGTCTGTGTTAATCTGTGTAATCTGTGGTGAAATTGATCCCTGCCGTTGACAGCAAAGATTTTGATTTATTTCTTTTTATTCGAAAAGGAATAAGGGAAGCTTTCCGGTAAAGTGCCCCGAACTTTATTTGGTGCTTTAGTCATGTCAAATTCGAGCTTTCCACCTTTTAATAAATCGCTGTGCGTGACATAATTTTTATCGTAAACCACACCGTTAAGGTTGATTTTATTGATATAAAGATTTGCTTCACTGTTTTTAGGGGCATTAATCTCAAATTTCTTTCCGTTTTCGAGTGATAAGGTGATTTTTTTAAACAACGGAGCTCCAAAAGCATATTCACCTGTTCCGGGTGCGACAGGATAAAAGCCCATTGCCGAGAAGACATACCATGCTGATGTTTGTCCGTTGTCTTCATCGCCACACAGTCCGTCGGGATGGGGTGTATAGAGTTTATCCATCACTTGCCGTATTAAATACTGACCTTTCCAGGGTTGTCCCAGGTAATTATACAAGTAGATGGCATGTTGAACCGGTTGATTTCCATGAGCATACTGTCCCATATTCGCGATCAGCATTTCTGTAATCTCATGAATCTGTATGCCATAATAGGAATAATCGAAAGTGGGAGCAGAGCTGAACACTTCATCAAGGCGCTGGGCCATCTTTTCGCGTCCGCCCATTAAATTAGCCAGGCCCTGTGGATCATGAAATACACACCAGGTATAGTGCCAGCTGGATCCTTCAGTAAATGCATCACCCCACTTATCGGGACGGAATGGCGTTTGAAAAGTGCCATCTTCATTTCTGCCGCGCATGAAATTAACCGACTTGTCGAAAACATTGACATAATTCATTGCTCTTTTGGCAAAAAGATCGGTCTCTGGCTGGGGACGACCTAAATCTTTGGCCAATTTCCATATACACCAGTCGGCAAATGAATATTCAAGTGTACGGGCAGTATTTTCGTTAACCCCAACATTATAAGGGATATAGCCTAATTTGTTGTAGTATTTTACACCATATCGGCCGACAGAATGCAGTGGTCCTGCATTCTCAGTGTTTTTTTGAATTGCTTCGTACAGTTTTGCAATATCGAATCCGCGGATTCCCTTCAGGTAGGCATCTGCAATATTAACGGCTGAATTTGAACCGATCATACAATCGCGGTGCCCCGGACTGGCCCATTCGGGGAGCCAGCCACTTTCAGTGTAAGTGTTCGCCAATCCTTCCATTATCTGGGAACTAAGTGTAGGGTGCATTAATGTGAAATAGGGGAAAACGGCACGGAATGTATCCCAAAACCCATTGTCGGTAAACATGTATCCCGGAAGAACCTTTCCGTTATATGGGCTGTAATGAACGATTTTATTATTGGCGTCTATCTCATAAAATTTTCGCGGGAAAAGCATTGTGCGATAGAGTGCGGTATAGAACGTCCGCAACTGGTCAACCGTGCCGCCTTCAACTTTTACCCGTGCAAATTCTTTATTCCATGCTGCTTCTGCGCTGTTTTTGGTCTGGTCAAAGGTATTTTGGCCGATCTCTCTTTTCAGACTAAGCTCCGCTTGTTCGAGGCTGATAAACGAGGAGGCAACGCGTGCATGAACAAGCTCTCCTTTCTTGGTTTTAAAAGTCACAACAGCCATCACATGCTTTCCTTCAGCGGCAGTACTCCCTTTCGATAAGACACTGTCTTGCCAGGTTGAAACTTCGCCAAATTCCTTGTCAAAGATGATCACAAAATAATTATGAAAATTTTCAGGTACGCCACCGCTGTTGTTTCTGCAATAGCCAGTTACTTTTCGCTCCTGAGGTGAAATTTTCACCATTGATCCTTTATTGAAAGCATCTATAACAATATGAGAAGCATCGGATTCAGGGAAAGTGAATCGGAACTGAGCAGCACGTTCGGTAGGTGTTATTTCTGTAATAACGTCATAGTTGGAGAGGTATGCTCTATAGTAATGCGGTTTGGCAATTTCAACCTTATGTGAATACCACGAAGCTCGTTTATTTTCTTCAACGATTAGCTTACCAGTCTCCGGGAATAAAGAAAATGCCGCATAATCGTTGATCCAAGGACTTGGCTGGTGGGTTTGCTTAAATCCTCTAATCTTCACATCGTCATACATATAGCCCCACCCATTACCATTTTTGTTCGTCTGGGGAGTCCAGAAATTCATTCCCCAAGGCAATGCGATAGCCGGATAGGTATTCCCGTTGGATAATGCAAAATCTGAATCAGTACCCACCAGTGGATTCGCATATTCCACTAAAGAACCCTGATTATTGTCAATTTGCTGCGCGTGAGTGAGCAAAGAAAACAGCACAAATGTTAAAATCAAAAATGGATATTTCATTTTCATTGTTATTTAGTGAGTTTTTATTTCCAGATAAATCCGCGTAAGTTAAAAACCCGGAGCATTTTATTGATGTTGGTAATTAAAATACGGGTAGTTTTTGCTTTTGCCTTTACTACAAAACTAAGATTTTGTTTTGGTATTTGAAAACTAATATTTCCTGTTCTTTCGTGTACCGGCTTGTCTCTTTTCTTTTTTTCGATCACCAGAATGCTGTCATAGAAATGCAGTGAATCAACACTTGCGGTGAAGGTGTTAGCCTTTAATGCTTTTTGTTCGGAATGATGCGCATTCAGCAAGTCGATAAATTTTTTGCTGTATTCGATAAAAGTTCCCTTTCTGCGAAAACCACCACCGAATTTTAGCCAATAGGAGGTATGGATGTCTTCGCACAGATAAACCCCGTTCTCCTTTACATGGTCAAATAATTCTTCATAGCTGATAATTTGCTGAACCATCGAATGACCACCATCATCAATTAAAATATCTATGGATGGGATAGCTTTTTTCACCTCTTTAAGGAACTTTCGGTCAGACTGCGATCCGATAAATATCTTAATGTTATCTTCTTCCAGATCTTTGCATTGAGGATTAATATCTATTCCATATATCGTAGCCTTATCGCCAAAATAATTTTTCCACATCTGTAAACTTCCTCCATGTGATACCCCAATCTCAAGAATAGTGATTTCTTTGCCCCTGAACCGGGAAAAATGCCGGTCATAAATATCAAAGTAGTGCGCCCATTTATGAATAAGCCTTCCTTCGTTGTGTCTAAAATAGTTTTCTAAGTCATTCATCCTGAAATTTTCAAATTATGTAATAGGAAAGATATATTATCGCAATACTATTTTACTAAGGTGCTGAATATTAATAATAAATATCATTGAAAATCATTAATTGACAATTACTTATCATTTGCCGACCCTTGTTCCCGCTATCCGCTTACCTGTACTTCCAGACCTGTTTCTTGTTTAACCCGCACCGCGATTTTATCCAGATCGTCAGTGGTTATTTTTCGCAGATTTTTCGCAGGGGTATCGCGTGCAATAGTATAAATCATCACCATTTGGGGCTGGATTTGCTGAAGAAGGGCAATCCATGCAGTGAGCTCAGCTTCCGTGGTATTGTCAATAGATGTTCCGTTAAAGTCACCCTTGATAAACATCGTCTGGATAATTAACCGGCCACTAAA
>CAYHDA010000028.1:0-22672 GCA_964355145.1 uncultured Mariniphaga sp. | reverse complement strand
AAAGCCGAAGTGCCGCATCTGCACATTACCTTTTACTTCCTTTCAAAATAGAAATCCACTTTCCCAAGTATCAGTCCTCCAAATCCAACCTGATTAACCACTACATCTTTTCCCGACTTATTCTTTATCCGGTCAGGTGCTTTTAAAAAAGTATGCGTGTGACCACCAATAATCAGATCAGTATTGAATGTTTGCGATGCCAGAACTTTATCACTTACTGTATTATCCTTATAATCATAGCCTAAGTGCGACAAGCATACAATCAGATCGGTATTGTGTTCCTCTTTGAGCATCTTCTCCATTTTCAGTGCAGTCTGCAAAGGATCGTTGTAACGGGTGTTGCCATAATTTTTTGGATCGACCAGGTTTTTTAATTCAATGCCAAGGCCGTAAACACCAATTTTAACGCCCCCTTTTCTGAAAATTTTGTACGGGAGTGTTTTGCCTGCCAAGATGGTATCTGAAAAATCGTAATTGGAATTAATAAAAGGGAATCCGGCATATTTTAACTGGCTCCGAATCCCTTCAAGTCCATTGTCGAATTCATGATTACCAATAGTTGCCGCATCATAGCCCATCAAAGTCATCAATTCGAAATCGAGTTTTGCCTGAAAGTAGTTAAAATAGGGTGTTCCCTGAAAAATATCACCAGCATCAAAAAGAAGGACGTGCTTGGATTCTGACCGGACTTTTGTGATGAGCGCAGCACGTTTGGCCATTCCACCTTCGCCGGCATTACGGGGCGCATCATTCCCAAACGGGTCGATATGTGAATGGAAATCGTTGGTATGAATGATTGTGAGATGAACCGGATCACTTCCTGCAAATACCGATAATGGTGTGTTTAATGCAACGGCTCCGGCAGCACCGGCACCCAATAAACGTAAAAAATCTCTCCTATTTTGCATCGTAAATCCTCCCGTCAGTTTTAACATCAATTATTTGACCTTTACGACCCATTTTGCGCAAATGGCCGATAAACAGATCTCTAAATTTCACACCTGTAGCAATTCGTTCTGTGACATTTTGTAAAACGCCGCTCCCGTCTCCGCCGTTAGCCAAATAATCACTTGTTACAAGCCAATATGTTTTTGAATCGCTGAGGGGCTGACCCTGAATTTCAGGATTCAGTGCTTTATTATCTTTGATTCCAAAACGCATTCCCGAAACGCCTTCGCCACCGCGCAGCGCAATATGATCAATAAACCGGCGCATTTCAGCACCTGTCATCTTCAGAAATACAACCTCATTTTCAAATGGCATCAATTCGAACATATTCTGCACTTTCACTTCCCCTTTTGGAATAGGAACCCTTAATCCTCCGCGGTTAACCATCGAAACATCCAGACGGATATTCGGATATTTTTTTAAGCAGATAGAGTCAGACTCATGCAGTGTCATATCGGCACAAAAATTAGACAGCAAACTCTCAGGTCGTCCGGTAAAAAGAGGAATCTTCGAAGTACACAGCACCTCTCCCATATCTTCCATTAACCGGGTCTTATATGGTAAAATGACCGATTCTATCTTCGCATCAGGGACAATTTTCAATGTTGAATCAAGTCTAATATTAACTGTTTCAACCTTTGTCACGCTTAAGGAATGACATCCTGCCAGCGATAGGGCCATAAAAAATAAAATGGCCATTGTGACTCCACAATTGCCCGGCCTCTTTATTATATAATTGATCAGCAGCATATTTAAAACTGTATTAAATTTATTAACAACCTTTTCTAAAATTGATTCAACATTTAAACTGTCAATAGCCTGCAAAGAAATGCAAAATATCCAATACTTGCCTTGTTTTTTTCACAAAGTAGTTTACATTCGTACAATCTATCATAAAAAAATAATTTTAAAATTTTGAAGATCTGTTCGTCACTTAAATTATCCATAACGGCAACCGCCATTACAATTGCAATATCCTTCGGTGCTGCAGGAGATACTGATGCTCAGGAAGCTAAGAAAGCGGCATCAATTGTCAAAGTTATTACTGAACCATTGTTTGGGAAGGAATTTGAGAGAGTTGACATTGTTGATCAGCAGTTAAGCGGGGCGGTATTTTACCTTGTCAGCGGCCATGGAGGACCAGATCCTGGTGCAATGGGAAAAATCGGGGAACATATTCTTTGCGAGGACGAATACGCCTACGACGTTACACTAAGATTCGGAAGAGAGTTATTAAGGCATGAAGCCAAAGTATGTTTTATTGTCCGTGATCCTCATGACGGAATTAGAAATGAGCTTTATCTGAAAAACAGTAAAGACGAGGTATGTTATCCGGGCAGAGATATTCCGTTGAACCAGTTAAAGCGGTTACAACAACGCGTTGATGCGATAAACACTTTAAATCTGAATGAGTCTCCGGGATCGTACAAACGGTGCATTGAGATTCATGTTGATGCCAGAGACACGAAAGAGAACATCGACATTTTCTTTTACCACAACCCCAAAAGCAAAAGCGGTGAGCGTTTAGCCTCAACGATGCGGAATTCGATCGAACGAAAATATCAGCTCAAACAACCAGGCAGAGGATACAGCGGCGATGTTTCGGCACGTCATCTTTATATGCTTGAAAAGACCATTCCGGCCGCCGTATTTATAGAACTTGGGAATATTCATCATACCCGTGATCAGCAGCGCCTTATTTATGAGAATAACCGGCAAGCAATAGCAAAATGGTTGTGTGACGGTGTTATGGAAGATTTTCAAAAGAGAAATGAATCTGCCCGATAAGATGTCTAATGATTAAACCCCGGCCGGAAAGTTCAAAAAAATCCTAAGCGAATAATTACGGCGTTAATCCCAGTCTTGCAGCCGATCGAGGTCGCGGCGATCCTTTTTAGTAGGTCGTCCGGCTCCCCTGTCACGCTCAAAAGGACTTACTTGCTGTCTCAGCTCCAGAATTTTCAACTCTTCAGGAGGGGTAATGTCAAGCGCAAATTCAGCGACAAGCTTAGCACCAACGCGCTTTCCGGTAATGGCAATGACTTTATATGAATAGGTTACGGGATTTTTACGAATTTTAATAATATCGCCTGGTTTAGGAACCCGCGAAGGTTTAACAGAAACTCCGTCAATGGTAATACGCCCTTTCTTACACTCTTCTGTTGCCAATGATCTGGTTTTAAAAAGGCGAACAGCCCAAAGCCATTTATCGATTCGTACAGACTCTTCCATGCAGCAAAGTTAAAAAAACTACTGTCTGTTATACAATGTCATCACCCTGTTGGCGCCCATTGTTGCGAATGCTTTGATTATTTCGATGCAAAGGTTGGTTTTGGAATTTACAACAGACTCCTCTTCTGCTGTCCACTGGCCTAAAACATAATCGGACTGATGACCTCTCTGAAAGTCGCTGCCAATTCCGAACCGAAGTCTGACATAGTCGGGAGTACCTAAAATCTGCTGAATACTTTTTAACCCATTGTGGCCTGCATCGCTTCCCTTCAACCGCATACGAACCTTCCCCAAAGGAAGGGCCAGGTCGTCAACCAGAATCAGAACTTTATCCAGTTCTATTTGCTCTTTCTTCATCCAATAGTCGACAGAACGGCCGCTAAGATTCATGAAAGTATTGGGCTTCAACAATATAAATGTCTTTCCGGCATATTTCATTTCAGCGACAGCGCCATATCGCTTTTCGCTAAAAGAAATATTGGACGCCCTTGCAAGGGCATCCAATATCCAAAATCCTATGTTGTGACGCGTATTTGCATATTCGTCCCCGATATTTCCAAGACCTACAATCAGGTATTTCAAAACATCAACATTTTATTTTTTCTTACCACCACTGGTAGCAGTATCAGCCATAGCTGCACGTGCGGCACGGGTTACGACAACAGTAGCGACAGGAACAGATTCTGCGTTAAGAATTTCAATCCCCGGAACACTTACATCACTTACCCTGATGCTTTCTCCAATACTAAGTTCTGTAACATCGATCGTAATCTCATCAGGAAAATCTTTTGAAAATCCTTTAGCTTTCAAGGTACGAAGATTTGCTTTCAAACGTCCGCCTTGCTGAATACCTTTGGCATAACCATCGAGGCGAACAGGAATCTGAAGTTTAACAGGAACATTTTCGCGGATTTCGAGGAAGTCGATATGAAGAAGTTTATCAGTTACCGGATGAAACTGCAAAGCCTGCATAAACGCGTTATAAACTACGCCATCAACATCAATTTCAGTCTGGTAAACCTTAGGTGTATAAACAAGTTTACGAAATTCATTTTCGTGAGCCTGAAAATGGATTACCTTTTCACCACCATAAATCACACATGGAACTAAATCCTGAGCTCTCAGCGACTTGGTGTCTTTTTTACCAACCAACTGACGAGCAGTACCCTTAATTTGAAATTTTTTCATTGTTTTTTTATTAACTGTTATGGAACTAAGTGTTTACTCAGATCTCCTTCAAAAAGGAAGGTATCCGCATCACACCATCAAAGGTATGCTGTAAAACAGGGCGCAAAGATAGCAATTATTAAATAAATGCAGTGCTGATTGATTTATTTTCGAAAACCTTTTGAATTACATCGGCAAACAGAGGTGCGCACGACAAAACTGTGATTTTACTGGAGTGATGTGACAGCGGAATTGAATCGGTCAGCAGCACTTCATCGAGGCTCGAAGCTTCAATTCGTTCAAAAGCCGGACCTGACAGAACCGCATGGGTTGCAAAAGCACGGACAGAGTTAGCGCCTTTGGCTTTCATCACTTCGGCGGCTTTGGTAATTGTACCTGCAGTATCAATTATATCGTCAACGATAATAACATCTTTACCCTCTACATCGCCGATAAGGGTCATTGAATCGATCAAATTTGCCTTACTGCGTGATTTATGACAGATAACAAGATCGGTTTTAAGATGCTTTGCAAAAACATTTGCTCTTTTGGTTCCGCCAACATCAGGTGAAGCAACAACAATATCGCGCAACCCCATCTGCTGGATGTGAGGAATAAAAAGGGCTACCGCGCTGAGATGGTCTACAGGCACATTAAAAAATCCCTGTATCTGATCAGCATGAAGATCCATGGTAATCAAACGGTCGATCCCTGCTGTTGAAAGCATGTCAGCAACCAGCTTGGCTCCGATTGAAACACGGGGCCGGTCTTTCCTGTCCTGACGGGCAAAACCAAAATAAGGCATCACCGCAATGATTTTGTAAGCTGACGCCCTTTTTGCAGCATCAATCATTAAAAGCAATTCCAGCAAATTATCTGCAGGCGGAAAGGTAGATTGAACAATAAAGGTGTATGAACCTCTGATCGTCTCTTCGTAACATGGTTCAAATTCACCGTCAGAAAAACGCGGGCATGAAGATTTTCCCAGTGCTATTCCAGCGTTTTCAGCTATTTTCTCGGCAAGATATTTGGATTCTGTGCCGGTAAAAATTTTGATACAACCTGCGGGCATATAAAGAGATTTACAGTTTTGAATTTAATTCAGACCTATCTGCTGACAAAAGTAGAAATTAATGAACTATCTGCTAAAATGAATACAGCTATTTTTTAAAAAAGTATTGAACAAACTGTTTACATCATTCTTAGAGTGCTGACATAGTGAACTATATCCTGGCTGCAATTTCACTTTAGCTGTGACTAAATTTAAAATCACGTCACGGCTAAAATGAAATTTATTTACTATCCGTCACAATGCTATCAATAAAACCCAGCACTTCATCCCTTCCTAATTTAGTGCCCGCAGAAGTTACAAAAAGCGGAGGCAGCTCTTCCCAGGTCTTGAGCATCTCAATTTTATAGTCGGCAATATTCTTGTCCAACTGCCGGCGCGACAGCTTATCTGCTTTGGTAAAGACCATTGCAAAAGGAATTTCATGATATCCCATATAGCTCATGAATTCCAGATCGTTCGCCTGAGGCTTGTGCCGTGAATCAATTAATGCGAATACGCAGTATAAATTCTCTCTGATTGTAAGGTATTTACGGATAAACGACAGCCATTGTTCACGGGAGGAACGTCCAACCTTTGCATAACCATAACCCGGTAAATCAACCAGAAACCACTGATCATTGATATTAAAATGGTTGATTAAACGAGTTTTTCCCGGAGCTGTCGATACTTTTGCCAGATCTCCATACCCGGTCAGCATATTAATTAATGATGACTTTCCTACGTTAGACCGCCCGACGAATGCAAATTCCGGCAGTTCAGTAACAGGACATTGCTCCGGATCTGTATTGCTGATTACAAATTCAGCTGTTTTTATAATCATAGTTATTTAATATAAACTTCCAGCAAATTTGCTGTACCACCATTCAGAACAGAAAGGGAGAACGAATTGATAAGGGCAGGTACTAGAATTGTCTCACCTTTTCCGAAATTGACACTTTGATCTTCCCACAAAAGTCTGCATTCACCTTCAAGGCAGATATAGATCACAAAAGTATCAAGATCAGCAAAATCGCGTTCAACAGTAGTCGTTACGGGCAGAATATTGGTTGTAAAATACTTGCAGTCAACAAGCCGAACCGCCTCATCAGCAATTGCCTTATATTCGGTGCGGTAATTCTTCTCAAAAGTATAATCAATTGCATCAACAGCAAGTTCGGTATGCAGTTCGCGTGCGTTTCCCTGATCATCCGTTCTGTTAAAATCATATATCCTGTAAGTCACATCGGAAGTTTGCTGGATCTCAGCCACAACAATCCCTTTTCCAATGGCATGTACCCGGCCGGCCGGCATAAAAAAAACATCGCCGGCTTTTGCCGCTTCATAGTTTAAAATCTCCTCCAGCTGCCCGTTATTAAAGCATTTCAGGTATTCCTGTTTATCTATTTTACGGTTAAATCCGGAGATCAGCTGTGCTCCCGGATCAGCCTGAACAACATACCACATTTCTGTTTTACCAAATGCATCATGCCTTTCAAGCGATAATTCATCGTTTGGATGAACCTGAATGGAAAGGTTATCATTCGCATCGATAAACTTTACCAAAAGCGGAAATTCAGTTCCGAATTGTTCATACACCTTTTCACCGACAAGGTCTCCCATGTAAACTTCAATCAATTCCTCGATATTGTTACCTTTTAAGAAACCATTGGAAACGACTGAGATTTCATCCTGAACACCTGATATCTCCCACGATTCTCCACAGTTAGGCAAATCGGAAAATTCCTTATGCAGCAGTGTTCCAAGTTTATTTCCGCCCCAGATTTTATCTTTACAAATCGGGGTAAATTTTAACGGATACAGGTTATTCATACGTAAATAATTTAAAATTCGAAGTCAACAACAGCTCTGCTACTCACATGCATCTTTATTAAATCCACGACTTTAAGATGCTCCGGATGAATTCGATAGATCTCCAGATCGTTAAGTGATTCAAAGTGGGTGGTCAGATAAATATCATAAGATGAAGTGATAAGTTCATAGTTTTGACCTACCTGAATATATTTTAATACCTCGATTTTATCCTTTAATGAAAGCAAGGCTTTCGCGATTTTGCTTCTGACGACCGCTTTCAGATCTTCACTCTCAAAATCATTTAATTTAAGGAGGACAACATGATTAATCATAAGCGATAAAATATTGAAATATTATTTTTCACAAAGCTAATACTTTATCCTCAGAATTATTTAAAAAAGGGTTGGGAAGGGTTTGTTACAGCCATAATAACAAAATATTTCGCTAATTTTGAATATCGGTTTTACCGGGCCAAAATGGTAGTCGTATTAAGAATTAATAGGTCTGCCATTATGGAAAGGGATTTTAAATACTCTGATTATAGTAATAACAACTCATATTTTTTATGCTCATTATTGGAATAGCCGGTGGAACCGGTTCGGGAAAAACGACCGTCGTCAATGAAATTATCGACAGATTGAACAAGGCAGATGTTGCAGTAATTCCCCAGGATGCTTATTATCGGGACAATAGTCATCTACCTATTGAACAACGGCAGGAGATCAACTTCGATCACCCGGACAGCATAGAATTTGAACTGCTGATCGAGAATATCAAAAAACTAAAGAATGGTGAGAGTGTACATCAACCCATCTATTCCTATCTTACCTGCACCCGGTTTGAGGAATCTGTTTTAGTAAAACCGCAAAAAATTATTATTGTTGAAGGGATACTTTGCCTTCAACCAGAGGAATTGCGCAAATTAATGGATATCAAGATATTCGTCGACTGTGACGCCGATGTCAGGTTATCAAGGGTGATCATGCGTGATATTATTGAGCGGGGAAGAGATGTTATTAAGGTGCTTCACCGATATGAAGATACTGTCAGGCCGAGTCACCTGCAATTTATCGAACCTACTAAAAGATATGCCGATATTATTGTTCCCGAAGGAGGGAAAAATAAGGTGGCGATTGATATCATAACTCAATACATTAAAAAACATCTCCACGACAACCTCTAAAATTAAGCGATATGCTTTTAAAACTCCTGCCTGAACATGTTTTGTTTATTGATATTGAGACTGTCCCGTCATCTGAAGATTTGTCCGGTTTGCCGGAAAATATGCAAAAGCTCTGGACAAAGAAAGCCGGCCAGATAGGGAAAGAGGGTGAAACTGCTGATGAACTTTATAACAGGGCCGGCATCTATGCTGAATTTGGAAAGATTGTTTGTATTTCAGCCGGAAAAATATATCGTAAAGGAAAAGAGCGGGCATATCGTGTAAAATCATATGCCGGGGATGATGAAAAAAGCTTGCTCATGCAATTTTCAGAAATGGTAAGTGCCTTCATGTCGAACCCAATGCATAAGCTTTGTGCTCATAACGGACAGGAATTCGACTTCCCATATATTGCCAGAAGGATGCTGATCAATGGGTTACCGCTTCCACCGGTTCTGGATATTGCCGGTTCAAAACCATGGGAGGTTAAAGAGCTGATGCTCGACACACTACAATTATGGAAATTTGGCGATTACAAACACTATTCATCACTTGAGCTGCTTTGTGCCGTCTTTAATATACCCACGCCAAAGGATGATATTGATGGCAGCCAGGTGGCCCACGTTTACTACAAAGAATTTGATATACAGAGAATTGCGCGTTATTGCGAAAAGGATACTTTTGCAATTGCCCAGTTGATACTCAGGTTTAAAGGAGAGCCGCTGATAAGTCCGGATAACTACGAAATTGCCGGATTGGAAGAATAAGCTGCACTATTTGGATGGTTTTTATATTTTTGCAGCTTTATTAATTGTAAAATGAAATGGCAACAGTAGTAAGCGGCATACGTTCGACGGGGAATCTGCACCTCGGAAATTATTTTGGAGCGGTGAAAAATTTCATCGGGATGCAGAATGAACACCAAACCTTTTTCTTCATTGCAGATTTTCATTCGCTTACCACACACCCAATACCGGGCGACCTGCACACCAATGTAAGACAGGTGCTTGCCGAATACCTGGCCTGCGGCATCGATCCTGAGAAAGCGACGATTTTCATTCAAAGTGACGTACCTGAGATTCCGGAGTTATACCTGCTTTTAAATATGAATGCCTATCTTGGTGAATTGGAAAGGACAACCTCCTTTAAGGATAAAGCACGTCAGCAACCTGAAAATGTCAATGCCGGATTGCTCACCTACCCCGTTTTGATGGCAGCGGATATTATTATTCATAAAGCCAATCTAGTTCCCGTCGGTAAAGATCAGGAGCAAAATCTGGAGATGGCCCGAACTTTCGCCCGAAGATTTAACAGAATGTACAATGTTGAGACATTTCCTATACCCCGTGCCTACACTTTCGAAGGAAAAGATATGGTAAAAATTCCAGGTCTTGATGGCTCAGGCAAAATGGGGAAATCGGAAGGCAATGCCATCGCGCTGGCCGAATCACCAGACAGCATACGCAAGAAAGTGATGCGCGCTGTTACTGATGCCGGCCCGACAGAGATGCATCAGAAAAAGCCCGAAGTGATTCAAAATCTTTTTACATTAATGGAAGTAGTTTCGGCTCCGGATGTAGTAAGCCATTTTGACACAGCCTACAGTAATTGTACTATCCGCTATGGTGACCTGAAGAAGCAACTTGCCGAAGATATCATTAACTTTACCAGTCCAATCAGAAACCGTATTGAACAGATTGCGAAAGATGATGCGTATTTGTCGAAAGTTGCAAAAAACGGAGCCGAAAAAGCACGCGAATCAGCCTCCAAAACATTGGAAGAAGTACGAAAAATCATCGGATTCAAGAAGTTCTATTGATATGATTTCACAGACTATTGACTAAATAACCCACTATGCCACTGATCATAATTATTGCCGGAATCATCCTCCTGTTTATCCTGATCAGCTTTTTTAAAATAAGTGCGTTTTTATCCCTGTTGATTACCTCATTTGCTGTTGGATTACTTAACAGAATGGATCCGGTCACCATTCTGCAATCCATCACTTCAGGACTTGGAAGCACAATGGGGAGCCTTGCGCTGATCATTGTATTCGGGGCTATGCTCGGTAAACTACTCGAAGAGAGCGGAGCAGCTTATCAGATCACCAATAAATTGGTTGATATTTTTGGCCTTGCAAAGATCCAGATTGCCATTATGATTACCGGTTTTCTGGTAGGTCTGCCAATGATTTATAACGCCGGTTTTCTGGTCTTGATTCCTCTGATTTATGCACTTGCTGCCTCCACCAAATTACCGCTTATCTACCTTGGACTTCCAATGTGCGCTGCCCTTTCTGTCACACACGGATTTCTGCCTCCTCATCCTGCCCCTACTTCCACAGCATTTCTTTTTCATGCGAATCCTAATCTGACCTTATTTTATGGACTAATTGTTGCCATACCCAGCATTATTATTGCGGGTCCTGTTTTATCAAGATTTTATACAAAATGGAATCTCTCGCCTCCAAAAGCGCTGTTTGTTGCCCGCGAATTTACAAAAGCCGAATTACCATCACTTTGGGCAAGTATAATTACCGCGCTAAGTCCAATTTTATTAATGCTATCGGGAGCAATTTTTCAGATGGCTGTTCCGGCAGAAAACAGCAATATCAAAGTACTGAAATTTATCAGTGATCCCACAATGGCACTTTTTTTCGCGGTTTTTACAGGTGTCTACCTGCTGGGTATCCGAAAAAAAAGAAAAATGTCGGATCTGATGAAAAGCCTTTCCGATTCGTCGTCAAGTGTTGCAATGATCTTACTGATTATCGCCTCAGGAGGCGCATTTAAACAAGTGCTGACAGACAGCGGAACAGCAGAATATATTAAAGTGATAGCAAGTGGTTTCAGCCTTTCTCCACTGATACTGGCATGGAGTGTCGCTGCATTAATAAGATTCGCAATTGGCTCAGCAACAGTATCGTGCATAACTGCCGCCGGATTAACCCTGCCTTTGATAGCCGACACAGGGGTTTCACCTGAGCTGATGGTGATTGCTGCAGGAGCCGGCAGCCTGACTTTTTCCCATTTTAATGATATCGGATTTTGGATGTTTAAAGAATATTTCAACACGACAATAAAGCAAACCTTCGCGGTGTGGACTGTTATGGAGACGCTGATTGGTGTCGTCGGATTAATCGGAGTATTGATCTTAAGTCATTTAATCTAACTTTTCATCAGAAGATAATTTGTTTTTTAATTGCCTGATGGAACACCTGTGTTATCTTCGTTCATGTTTGCGAAGCGCAGATTCATGGGTGTTTCATTGCCTTCAGCTTTAATTCAGGGGGCATCTTCTCAATCGCATATCTTAACGCCGTTCTGGGCATTACCGCTTTCTTCGAAAACACAAAATCAAATACCTCCTTTTGATGGGATTGGCTGGCCACTTTGAGCATCCATCCATAACCTTTCTGAACCATGTCATCGCTATCCATCAGCAGCAGACCGGCAATATCAAATATATCCTCCGTGAATTTACCTTTTCGGGCAGGAATAATCAGCGATACGGCAGAGGCACGGCGCATCCATCGGTTTTTTGATTGGGTCCATTCTTTTAACTCAGAAATCGTTGCCGGATACATTTCGATAAATTTCCCTACAGTATGATTGCAGAAAGTATCACATGATGCCCAGTTATTGACATAGGTATTTATCCATTTTTCAAATACCTTGATATCTGAAAGTTGAAAGTCCCTGCTAATAGAATATGACCAATTACAGGCGATTATCGATTCTTCAAGGAAACCCGATTGCCATAACTCTTCACATAATTTGAAGATTTCAGACTTTGGTTTATTCTTGATTATTTTTAAATATGCCTTCCCAATTAAACCGGTTGTTGCAGACTTTATTCCGTAACAACGGATATTATCTTTGAAAAAATACTGCGTGCTTTTTTGCAACTCTTCACTGCTATTTTCAGTTAGTTCCCGGCGAAGATCTGAAATTAAGTCATCGCGAAGATTTATTGTCGCATTTTTAACTTTCATCTTTATTTGAAAATTTTCTCTGATAATAACTGAATTCTTAAATAAATATATCGGTGCTTTGCACCTTTTGGTCTAAGACGATTAATCTTCTACAAATATCGCCCAATTAAAAATTAAAAAAAGAATTAACACCGATTTTTAATACTTTTAAGCAGCCGAATCTAAAATTCAGAGCCATGATAAAATACATTTTAAAGATCGCAGTTGCATCGACAATTGCCTTACTCTTTTCAGAATGCAACAGTTGTAATAAACAGGATGCCAAATCCGTTTCAACCCCCGAATGGGTAAAAAGCAGCGTCATTTACGAGATCAACACGCGGCAATATTCGCCTGAAGGAACTTTTAAGGCATTAGAAGCTGACTTGCCGCGAATAAAAGAACTTGGGATTGATATTCTTTGGCTAATGCCGATTTACCCTATCGGAGTCAAAGACCGGAAGGTTCCCGAAGGGGCAAAAACCAGTCTTGGAAGTTACTATTCGATAAAGGATTACAAATCAATTAATCCTGAATTTGGCACAGCGGAGGATTTTAAAAACTTTGTTAGCAAGGCGCATGAGATGGGCTTTAAAGTGATACTTGACTGGGTTGCCAACCATACCGCACGCGACAATAGCTGGATCACTGAGCACCCGGAATGGTATAAAAAAGATGAAAAGGGAAATATTGCCACACCTTATGACTGGACTGATTGTGCTCAGCTGGATTACAATAATAAAGAGATGCGCAAGATTATGACCGGTGCCATGAAATTCTGGGTTGCTAATTTCGATATCGACGGATTCAGGTGTGACATGGCAGGATTGGTTCCGGCTGATTTTTGGGAAGACACGCGGATTGAACTACAGGAGATCAAACCGCTTTATCTTCTTGCTGAAAATGAAGATAAGCCGCAAATGTGCCTGACCGCTTTTGATTCAAATTACGGATGGGAAATGCATCACCTTATGACGGCTATAGCTCAGGGAAAGAAGCATGCCAGCGAAATTTTAAAACTACAGTCAAAAATAGATTCCACTCTGCCGAAGCGGGCTTTCAAGATAAATTTCATTACTAATCATGACGAAAACTCGTGGAATGGCACCGCAAAGGAGAAGTTTGGGAATGGAGAAAAAAGCTGTGCTGTACTCACATACACCCTTCCGGGTATGCCATTGGTTTATAATGGCCAGGAAGCAGGGATGACAAAAAGACTTCGGTTTTTCGCCAAGGATACCATCGACTGGAGCGACACACGAATGATTTCGTTCTATAAGACACTGAATGCTTTAAAGCACCGCAATCAGGCGCTTTGGAATCCACCCTTTGGGGGTAAGATGGTTCCGCTAACCAATACGGCTCCCTCGAAAATTGTCTCATTCCTTCGGTCGGCAGAAAATGCCCGGGTAATGGTATTGGTGAACATGAGCCCGGACACCATCACAGCCGAAATCACCACTGCTATTGCAGATGGGAAATACACTAATACATTCAATCACAATAAAATAGATTTCAATATCGACAACCACAAATGCTATTTCGAACCTTGGGAGTATATTATTCTGGTAGGAGAGGAATAATGATAAGCCGAAGGTCACTGAGCGAAGCCGAAGTGTCTTATTTCAGAAATTTCTCACGTCGTTGCAGGTTTGTCAAGCCACCGAGCAGAAAAATTACACTGCTGACAGCAAGAAAAAGGCGATTTTTCTGAGAAATCTGAGCCCAGATCATTTCATTCATTTTATCCGGAATCGAAAAAGGATTATGGAAAACATTCCATTGGGTACGTGACAGAGCATCACTCAGCATCATAAAAAGAACGCCAATAATAATCATAACTACGGCAGTTCCGTTTCCATTTTTAACCATTGTTGAAACTAAAAATGCGAGAGATCCAAGAAAAAGAACAGGAAACATCAATTGCCATGACATTTCGAAAACCGGAAATGGAATAAGACCATAGTAGCCAACCCAACAGAAAAGGTACAGAAACACCCAGGTCAATAAAAAAATCATTACCAATCGCACTAGCCACACTTTATACCTGTAATTAGGAATCCCAAAAAGAATCTCAAGAATCCTTGTGTCTGCATCACTTTGAATGCCAAAGACTGTCGGATAAAAAACCAGCAGGATACCGGGAATTATAAGAATTCCATACACATTAGAGGAATCATAACCCGGAGCATTAAAAACCAGGCTTATAGAAAGCAGAATAAAAAACAGAAGAGCTGCAATAACGAACCAGATAAACCTTCCGGCGAAAATAATTTTAAGATTATAACGCGCCATTTTATGGATCAAATCGATCCAAAAGTAGAGCCGGCTCTTTTTAGAAAATATTTTTACTGAATTATCCATTGTACTAATTTTTATTTGCTGATTTTACTTTAATTCCCTTAAGCAGACACAGATAAGCCTCCTCGAGTACCGGTTTCACGGTGATAGCATCCTCTGAAGGTTTTTCAGCGGAAAGGAATCTCAGTTTAATATTCTCGCCATCTCTCATATGATGCACAACCCGGTCTTTTGCGGGGAAAGAATCAAAATCGCGTGCAGGAATAGTGTATTGCCAGACCAATCCTTCAGCAAGTTTCACCATATTGGCGGGATTACCGGCATAGTGAAGCTGACCACGGTTAACGACTGCTACCTGGTTACATGAACTTGAAATATCTTCGATGATATGGGTAGAGAATATAACCACCCGTTCGCGGCTAAGCTCAACGAGCAGATTTCTAAACCTTATCCTTTCGCGAGGATCGAGTCCGGCAGTAGGCTCATCAACAACAAGGATTCGTGGCAGATGAAGTAAAATCTGGGCAATTCCAATTCGCTGTTTCATACCCCCCGAATATCCTCCAATCTTATCATCCTTGCGATCCCAAAGGTGAACCGAAGAAAGAACATACTCGATACGAACGGCACGTTCCTCAGGATTTGTCAGACCTTTCAGCAACCCTTGATAATCAAGGAATTCATAGGCCGACATATTTTCATATGAGCCAAATTCCTGCGGAAGATATCCGATAAGGCCTTGTAATTCCTCCCGTTTCTGCTGCGTATCGATTCCATTGATCCATACCTTGCCATAACTTTGCTCATAGATTCCGCAAATAACGCGCATCATAGTTGACTTACCAGCTCCGTTTGGACCCAATAAACCGATCATTCCGGTTTCTATTTCGAGAGATACTCCCTTTAATGCTTTGAACGCATCGCGCTTGCGGCCAATCAATGGCATCTGCTCAACCAATTTAAAGAAAAACCGACGTGAACGGGCAAATCGTCCTTTTAACCTTTCAATATTAATATTTTCTTCGTAAAGCATTTCAGCTGTTCTGTTTACTGACAGCGCAAAATACCAAAGCAGACCGATCATAACAACTGATCCGATTGATTCCCATGCCCGATAAAACAGCATCACGAAGATAAGCGGCAGAATCCAGTAAATAAATGAATATCCAATGGCTGCAAATTTATGAGGCCATTTTAGCTGGTCACGATCTCCCCTGAATTCGAGATATTCGCTTATCGGGCTCCATAAATGCAAAGTAAAGAAGAATACAACATGAGCAAGGATGAACATATACAGACCGTTGTTCATATACCCAAAAGTAAAATAGAACAGAAAACCAAGCAAAGGAATCTCCCATATAAAGTCGTCGAAGTCTTTCCAGCTACGATAATATTTAATTTGGCCAGCCCTCTCGCAAATATTTCTGTTACCTATCCATTCCCTCTTGAAACGACTTCCCCAGTCGTAAATTTTCACAAGATTCTGTACTTTGATACGTATTGGCTCATTCGGATCGATCACGGACTCTTTTGCTTTGCGCAAACTGTTCATAATAAACCAGGTCGAGCCAGGAATAACAAGTACCATGGCGATCGTATCAAGCATCTGCCATAGGAAAGCATCAACATGTTTGTATATCAAATAGGTACCCACAACAAGAAGCACCATTTGGATGATCCGGGTTCTGACCGATAATCCTTTCATCCAAAAGATTGCATTTTCGAGACCAAAATAAAATGTAGGAATAAATATTAATGTCAGCAAAGTGCTCATACCTAACCCTCCGATAACGGTAATCGCAAACGGAGCACCAATTGCTCCAACATATTCGTTATCACCCATTGCCAGCGGAAGCATTGCCACTATTGTAACTATTGCAGTGATTAAAATTGGACGGATACGTGACATACCAGCTACAATGAGTGCCCGTTCTGTTCTGAATCCCCTTTTTCGAAGGATATTGGTATAGTCAATCAGAATAATGCCATTATTTACAACAATACCGATTAATATGATGAATCCAATTAATGTATTAGCGCTGAAGAGGGAATTTCCGGTAAGGATCAAAGCCACAAATGAACCAATTGCCGCAAGCGGAATTGAGAACATGAGCACAAAAGGTGTGGCCAACGATTCAAAGACCGAAGCAAGGATCATGAAGATAAGGATAAATGCAGCAAGGATCAGGAAGTAAAAATCCTTCAGTTCATCTTCCTCGTGAATCACCTGAACAGCAATGCCGGAGGGTAATTTATAACTTTCTACCACCTGATCCACTTCTTGCCGGTAAGATGCCAGTAAGTCCTTTGAATCCTGTGCCGCAGCAACGAATGAATAGGTTACCTCAATTTGTTTTTCCCTGTTGACTCGTGTAATATTAGCGTAACCGGAAGAATAAATGATCTCACTAATTGACTGAAGTTCGTGCAGACCGCCTTTGGTATCAGGTATCGGAAGTGTTCGCAGATCGAACATTGTTCGTGGTTTCTTTTGCTGCTCGAGGGTTACTCCAAGCCTGGGCATCTCCTTAATGAGGATGTCATATTCGTCGGTTCCCTGTTTGAACTTGATATTGGTATTTATTTCCTTGCTGAAAGAGTTGAGTTCACCCGAAATATTGGCAAGTGAGATACCGTTTTCACTCATTATCAGCGGATGAAAACGAAGATGCACCTCTGGCCGGTTATCCGAATAACTGACCCGAACCCGGTTCATCGACTCCAGAGATTCGAGATAATACTGCAGATCGCTGGCCACATTTTTCATCACATCAAACTCCTGACCTTTAATCTGTATCCGTTCCTGGGCAGAACCTACACCCACCAGTTTCATCATGCTTCCGGTTCCTCCGCTGCTCTGACGGGCACCACCACCACCTCCTCCACCTCCGGAACTGGTAGTCGTTTCGGAAGCATCGGCAATATCGATTACCGCTCCCGGAATGTTTACAACCCTTTTTTGGACGTCATCACGAATCTGGGCAATGGTCCGTTTACTTATATTCTTAAAATCCTCTTTAAGCAACACATTAACTGTAGCACTTTCTGCCTGAATATTACTGGTAATATCTTCTTTTTCGGCAAGGGTATCAATCCGGCTTTCAATCATTGACACTATTTTATCTGTAGCTTCAATGGTTGTGCCAACCGGAGTAGTAACGCTGATTCTGAAAGCTTTGGTCTCCACCTGCGTGAGGTTGTTCATACTCACGGCAAGACACAGGAAAACCGAAACAAAGAAGAAGATCAACACTCCCACAATGGTTTGCGCCGGTTTTCGCAATGAATATTTCATCAGCATCACATACGCCTGAACCAGTTTATTTCTCGTTGAGACAACATTAAAGCTAAGGTTTTCGCTCCCTTTTCGTTTCAGGAAAGCAAAAGTCATCATCGGAACCAGTAACGTTGCCACCAGCAGTGAGATGGAAAGGGTAGAAATAATAGATACCCCGACGTTTTTGCCAATAAGGGTTATTAGAAAATTATCTGAAAAAAGAAACGGGAGAAAAACAGTAACGGTAGTAAGTGTGGAGGCAAATACTGAACGCCACACTTCAATGGTTCCCTGCACCACGGCTTCCCGCGGCGATTTTCCGAGTCCACGCAATCGGTAAATATTTTCCAGCACCACCACACTGTTATCGAGCAGCATCCCTACTGCCAGTGCCATTCCCACCAGAGTCAAACTATTAATGGAAATATCGGCGCCATAAAAAATATTGAAAGCAGTAAGAACAGAAATCGGAATCGCCAGGGCAATAATAGACACCAGCTGAAAATTCTTCAAAAATATCCAAAGGACCACAATAGCCAAAAGTCCTCCGACCAATGCCAGTTCTCCGATCTGATTGAGGTTCTTTTCCATTGTATCAGCGGCATTGTTCTGCACTTTGATCTGAATATCTTTCGACGCCAGATTTTCATTTAGCTTGGCAATTGCCGCTAACGTTTTGTGCGACAAATCAATAAGATTTGCCTGGGCATCATTTACCAGCGTGATGGATACCGAATTTTTCCCATTTACACGAGAATAGGAAGTCTCTTCTTTTGTTCCGAAATAGACCTTTGCAACATCCTTAAGTAAGATTGGACCGGTTGCAATCACCAGGTTACCAATCTCTTTCAGATCATCGAATTCTGATGTAACCTGAACAAAATACTCTTTCTTGGACTCATACACATTTCCGGCGAAAGCCCTCGCCTTGTAATTCTGAGCTATTTTATTCCGGATAGTGGCAGCAGTGATGTGATAAGCTTCACAGACATCCATATCCAGCTGAATTTCAACCGATTTCTCATGTCCGCCAAATACATTAACCCCCGCAATGCCGTCGACATTTTCGAGTTCTGTTTTTATTTTAAGATCAGTAATATCACGCACACGGTCAACATCCCCGCCTCCCAGTACCTGCAGCTGCATAAACTGATTCTTCATCTGATTGAGGTCCACCTTCACAACTGTCACCCTGAACTGCTCAGGAAGTGAAGCCTTAATCTCATCAACTTTCTCCTGCACCCTGAGATAGGTGTATTTAAAGTTGACGTTTTTATTGAACTCAATCATGATGGATCCGCGTCGTGACTCGGCCGTAGATTCCATATTCTGGATTCCCTGGAGTGCACCAATTGCTCCTTCGAGCGGAATAATTGCCTGGCTCTCCATATATTTAGGGTCGACTTCCAACTGACTGGATATCTGCACATAGAGCATCGGAAGTTCAGCATTCGGGAAAAGCTCCATGGAGAGGTTCTTCCATGAAAAATATCCCATCATACTTAACCCTAAGAAAAGCATGCTGATTAAAACCTTTCTGTTTATAATAAAATTCATAAGTTTTATGTTTCCGGATTTACGGTTGAATTGTCGCTGTTTTGTCCAAAAATTTTATCGATTCCCAATTCCGGGGTTATTCCTCCGGTTTTAATGATTTGTTGCTGGTCATTATGTCATATACACAAGGAATTACCAAAAGTGTCAATAATGTACTGGTGATCATACCTCCAATAACGGCATAAGCCATTGGCGAACGCAACGAAGCGCTCTCTCCAAACCCAATAGTGAGAGGCAGCAAAGCGATTATCGTAATAATACTGGTCATCAGAATCGGTCTTAACCGCTGCTGGCTTCCAAGTGAGATAGCCAGTCTTTTCTCCATTCCCAGCATTCTCAATTGATTGATCCGGTCAATAAGGATGATCGAATCGTTTACTGCAATTCCTCCCAGCATGATAATCCCGATAAGTGCCATCATATTAAAGGTTAGCCCCATCAGGAAAAAGAGAATGATTGTTCCGACAATAGCAAATGGAATTGTAAGTAACACTATAAGAGGATGGATCAGCGATTCGAATTGACTTGCCATGACCATATATACTAAAACGATGGAAAGCAGCAGTGCAAAACGGAGGTTGCTCATAGACTCCTGTCGCTTTTGCTCCTCGCCTGTAACTTTGATCGAGTAGTCGGCAGGCATGACCATCGGCGCTATTTTCGCCTGAATAGCCTCGACCACCTTATCAAGTGGTTTGTCTTTATCGAGCTCAGCCATCACTTTACCTATACGGCTTTGATTCCGTCGGTAGATTTCAGTCGGAGCAACTGTTTGAGTAAGTTTGGCTACTTCATAGAGCCTGATTACAGAAGTCCCGTTATTAATAATCATATCCCCCAGGGCTGACACGCCAATTTTTGGAACATGAATCGTGATATCACGCAATTCGCCGTCCTTATCCATCTGACCGGCGCTCTGACCTTTGAGTTTTGCAGTAACCTGATTGACAATATCCGTAACGGCAAGGTTATAGGAACCAGCTCTGAAACGATCAACGGTGACATTGATTTCAGGATAACCACCCTCTACGTTGGTTTGTAGGTTATATATTCCGGGAATATCTTTTACCGAAGTTTCGACCTCTTTTGTGATCCTTTTGATCACATCAAGATCAATACCCCTCACTTCAACAACTATCGGAGCATCCTGGGTCCCCAGAATACTTTGTAAAGCAGTCTCATCCTGCGTAAAAGTGATTTTGAACTGAGGATTTTCCGTATACCACTTGGAAACAGCGGTTACGACCTGCTCTGCCGTATATTTTCCCAGAGGCTTGAGGATAACTTTTACTGCAGCGGTATTCTCTCCTTCATACACCGTAGTGGCGGAGGTTGACGTTTCTGTCGACGGACCAATTTTGGAATACACGGACTGAAGATCGTCACCTAAAAGCTCTTTAAGCATATCTTCAATGGAGCTTACGGCTGTGGATGTTCGCTCCAGAGAAGTTCCTTCAGACATCTTCACATTAATAGTGAACTCTTTGCTATCGGTTTTGGGCATAAACTCACTTCCGATATAGGGAATAAGCAGAAATGACAATCCCATTAAAACGAATGATATGATGGTGATTACCCATCCGTTAGGAAGCAATCTTGCAATAAAATTACCATACCCGGCAAACTTTGCTCCTTTAGGTGCCTGAATTCCCTTTTTCTTAAAAAACTGATGATACAACATCGGAATAAGGAATATAGCCACGAAGAGGGAGGAAAAGTGCGAAAATGCCACAGTCCAGGCCTGATCTTTAAATAATTCGCCAGATGCACCATGGATGTACACAATGGGCAGGAACACAACAATAGAGGTCAGCGTTGACGAGGTGATCGCTCCACCGACTTCAGCGGTTCCAACAATTGCAGCTTCTTTTGCTGACATTCCCAGCTCATGATTACGGAATATATTTTCCATAACAACAATTGCATTGTCCACCAACATTCCAGCCCCCAGCGCAAGTCCTCCAAGGGTCATGATATTCAATGTTAAATCATTGAAATACATCAAATTGAAGGTTGCAATAATTGAAATCGGAATAGCGAGACTCACGATCAGCGTTGTGCCAATCTTACGCAAAAAGATGAAAAGGATAATTATAGCCAGTATAATTCCGATGATCATCGTGTTCTGAACTTCATCTATGGCTGTACGTATAAAATTTCCCTGATTGGAAACCAGGGTGAATTTGTAACCCGGAAGGGCTTTGGTAATACTTACAAGCGCCTTTTGAATATCTTCGACTGCTTTAACGGTATTGTAGCGGGTTTCTTTAAAGATTGAGAGAGCCAGACACCGTTCTCCGTTGATGCGGACAATATTTACAGGTTCTTTATTGGCAAAACTGATCGTTGCGACATCGCGCAGATAGGTTGCTGTTTTTTCGGCTGTTGTGCTGCCCACAACGGGAGATTGATAACCAATAATCAGGTTATCAAAATCATCTTTCTGTTGCAACAGACTAACTCCTTTGACGACATATTGCAAACCGGTTTCGGAGATTGTTCCTCCTGAAATACTCCGGTTGAATGCCTGAATTTTTGCCGAGAGCTGTTCTACCGTAATATTATATGCTTCAAGCTTATAAGGGTCAGTATCAATTCTGACCTCGTTCTCTTCGATACCCGATAACTCTACATCAGCAATCCCTTCCAGCCGGACGAGTTCATTGCGGATATAATTAACGGCGACTTTTCTCAGCTCATTCATGTCTTTAATCGTCTCGTGAGAGAGACCGACGATCACGACAGGCTGCGTATTCGGGTCATGCTGGGTAATTGTAAGAGCATCAATCTGCGAATTCTGCGAATAGCTTGTTAATGCCTTTTGAAGATCAAGAAAGGCCTCATCCATATCCTTATTCCAGGCATATTCGACAGTGATCTGGGCTGAACCTGTGCGTGTAACAGACGAAACCTCCAGAACACCGCTCTGTCTGGTAGCCACTGCTTCAATTTTCTCTACAAACAACTTCTCCAGCTCTTCCGGAGGTCGCTCTCCCGATTTAATCTCCACAAAAACCCTTGGAGAAGTAAGGTCCGGGAATAGGTCAATCCCCAGTTTCTGGTAAGAGATTACTCCCAGGAGCAGTATTCCCAAAATAGCCATTAACACTGTAACAGGGAAATTGACTGCAAAAGAAGTCAGTTTTTTCATTCGCGATTATATATTTAATTTCTTGATCACCAATATATTCT
>CAYHDA010000027.1:0-22956 GCA_964355145.1 uncultured Mariniphaga sp. | reverse complement strand
CCGCAATTAATAGAGAATATTTACCTGGCCTGCCAGGACTATATTGAACAAAAATAGATTCAGTAAATTACAATAGCGTTTTTATATAATAATTGAGTGTAAAAAATAAATTAAATGACTAGTAATCAAAAATTAATTAATTGGGTAAACGAATGGGCAGCACTTTGTCAGCCGGAAAAAGTTTACTGGTGTGATGGTTCCGAAGAAGAAAATAATCGTTTATTGGGCGAAATGGTTGCCAGTGGTATGGCCGTTAAGCTGGATGAAAAAAAGCGTCCGGGAAGCTATTATTTCCAGTCCGATCCAAGTGATGTAGCTCGCGTAGAAAACAGGACTTATATCTGTTCTGCAAAGCAGGAAGATGCCGGTCCAACCAATAACTGGGCTGATCCGTCAGAGATGAAAGCAACTCTGACCGGGTTTTTCAAAGGATGTATGAAAGGCCGCACCATGTATGTTATTCCATTCAGTATGGGGCCGCTTGGTTCTGATATCGCTCACATTGGCATTGAGTTAACTGACTCTCCTTATGTTGTTGTGAATATGAAAGTGATGACCCGTATGGGAAAAGCTGTACTGGATGTTCTTGGTAACGGAGAATTTGTGCCTTGTATCCACTCTGTAGGCGCTCCTCTCGAACCAGGACAGGAAGATGTAAAATGGCCTTGTGCTCCAATTGAAGATAAATATATTTGTCATTTCCCCGATACCAATGAAATTCTTTCCTATGGCAGCGGTTACGGTGGTAATGCATTACTTGGAAAGAAGTGTTTTGCGCTTCGCATTGCATCAAATATGGCCAAAAGACAGGGATGGCTTGCTGAGCATATGCTTATCATGGGCATTACTAATCCCGAAGGTATTAAGAAATATATTGCTGCTGCTTTCCCAAGTGCATGTGGTAAGACAAATCTTGCCATGCTCGTTCCCACTATTCCGGGATGGAAAGTTGAAACAGTGGGTGACGATATTGCCTGGATGAAATTTGGCAAAGATGGTCAGCTTTATGCTATTAATCCTGAAGCCGGTTTCTTTGGAGTTGCTCCGTTTACATCGATGGACACCAATCCAAATGCAATGTTGTCTGCAAGAGCAAACACTATTTTTACAAATACAGGTCTAACACCTGATGGCGACATCTGGTGGGAAGGTATTGGCTACGATGCACCTGAAGGTACTATTACCTGGACGAATGAAGTTTATGATGCAGCCAATGGTAAACCGGCTGCTCATCCTAATGCCCGTTTTTCTGCACCGGCATACCAGTGTCCTGTAATTGATAAAGATTGGGAAAATCCAACAGGTGTTCCTATCTCTGCAATCCTGTTTGGCGGTCGTCGTCCGGGAACCGTTCCATTGGTCTATCAGTCATTCGACTGGAACCATGGAGTTTTCATGGGATCTATCGTAGGTTCTGAAGTTACTGCTGCTGCTATCGGTTTAAAAGCAGGCGTTCGTCGTGATCCGTTTGCAATGTTGCCATTCTGCGGTTATAATATGGGGGATTATTTTGGTCATTGGGTTACAATTGGTGAAACAGCACCTGATAAAGCAAAGCTTCCCAAAATATTCAATGTTAACTGGTTCCGCAAGAGTGCCCAGGGTAAATTCCTGTGGCCTGGTTATGGTGATAACATCCGGGTATTGCAATGGATATTCGAGAGAGTTGTTGGAACAGCTGCTGCTGACGAAACTGCAATCGGTTTTGTTCCTCAGTTAGGCTCAATCAATACCGTTGGTCTTAGTGGCGTTGATGCAAATATGCCAGAGCTGCTTACCGTTGACAAAGGTCTGTGGAAGGATGAGCTTGATTTGGTACGTGAGCAATATGCCTCTTTCGGATCTACCCTTCCTCAGGAATTGGCCAATCAGGTTACTGCAATTGAAGCCCGCTTCGAAAAATAATTAAAGTCTATTTTAATAGAAACCCGACGGATTTTTAATACCCGTCGGGTTTCTTCGTTTTAACCTAAAATCCGGCATAACAGACCCCCGAGGTTTTATTAATCCGAGGGTGTTCGGACCATGCTAATTTAATGAATGTTAAATTCATGATTAATACCAAATAAGCTGTTAATTTTACCGGCACAATAATAAAATTAATATGAGTTTTTTTATCAGATCGAATAAAAAACGCCTGTTAAACGAGTATCTGGTAATGATTTACAGATTCCTGCTCGTTATGTTTTTATATTCGGCGGGGCGAATTATTTTTTTTCTGTTCAATACTTCGATGTTTCCAAATATTGATCCGGCTTCTTTCATGCGCATTATGAGAGGTGGGATAATGTTTGACACAAGTGCCGTATTGTACCTGAATGCGCTTTATTTTCTCCTTTACCTGCTTCCGTTTTCCTTTAAATTTCAATCCTGGTACCAACGTTTGTTGAAATGGATTTTTATTATCATAAACAGTATTGGATTTGCTTTCAATGATATCGATATTGTTTACTATCGCTTTATTTTAAAAAGAACAACTGCCAGCGTCTTTGATATTGTAAGTTATGATATCGGAAATACGAGGCTGATATTGACTTTTTTTCATGATTTCTGGTATATTGTCTTGATTTTGGTATTTACTATCTGGCTGCTGGCAAAGCTTTATTCCTTTGTTGAGCCGGCTCCATCACTAAAAGTGCGAAGCTCGAAATATATTATACACTCAGTTATTTCATTAATTGTGTTTTCCGGGTTAAGTGTTGCAGGGATGCGTGGAGGATATATGCCAAGCACCAGGCCAATAAATATGAATAATGCCGGGAAATATGTCAATTCACCCGAAGAGATGTCGTTAGTCCACAATACCCCGTTTTGCATTTTACGAACATGGGGCAAAAAGGCTTTCGAAGTAAAACAATATTTTAACTCTGAAGATGAGCTGGATAGCTTTTATTCTCCGGTTCGGGTTCCCAAACCGGCCGAAGCTTTGAGGAAAGACAATGTGGTAATAATCATTCTTGAAAGCTTTAGCCGCGAATTTGTTGGATCTTTGAATCAACAGCTGAATAACGGAACTTACAAGGGTTATACGCCATTTCTTGATTCTTTGATTGATAAGAGTTTGGTGTTCTCAAATGCCTTCGCAAACGGACGTAAGTCTATTGATGCAATTCCTTCAATTACAGCCAGTATTCCGGCATTGGTGCTGCCTTATGTGATTTCGGAGCGGTCGGGAAACAAAATCAACAGCCTTGCGGGTTTATTGTCAAAAGAAGGTTATCAGACGGCATTTTTTCATGGCGCACCCAATGGTTCGATGGGTTTTGATGCTTTTGCAAAAATAGCCGGCTTTCAAAGCTACATCGGAAAGGATGAATATGGCAATGATGATGGATTCGATGGAGTCTGGGGAATTTGGGATGAGCCATTCTTTCAGTTTTTTGCTGATAAAATGAATCAAATGAAGCCGCCATTCTTCACAACCATTTTTTCAGTCTCATCACATCACCCGTTTAGGGTTCCTCAGCAATATATTAATCGATTTCCGGAAGAGCATATGCCGCTTCAGAAGTGTATCCGATACACCGACATGGCTCTGAAAGCGTTTTTCGATAAGGCGGCCAGAATGCCCTGGTTTAAAAATACCCTTTTTGTTATCACGTCTGATCATTGCACCGAATCCGATTTTAAGGAGTATAAAACAGCGGTTAATTATTATGCTGCTCCGCTGATATTTTTCAAAGGCGATGGCAGCCTCCATGGTAAAGACGAATCACTGGCCCAGCAAATCGATATTATGCCCACTGTTCTTGGATATCTCAATTATCCCAAACCCTACGTTGCCTTTGGAAATAATCTTTTAGATCAGTCATCGCAACGGTTTGTTATCAATTACCTCGAAGATTCCTATCAATTTCTTTATGGTGATTATGCTTATTATTTCACTGAGGATAAATTAACTGCCGTTTTTAACCGAAAGAAAGATCCTTATCTGCTTGAAAATTTAATTGGCCTGGAACACCCTTCGGTTGAACAGCAGCTTTTTAAGGCAATTATACAACAGTTTAACAATCGAATGGCTCAGGATCGTTTGGTTGCAGATAAATAGATATCCTATTCTTATTTTGATTCTTAAAATTGATTGATAATGATTATCAGGAAAAAATTCCGGTTCGAAGGGGCGCATATCGTTCGCAATTGTACTTCGAAGCATTGTCGCGAAAATATCCACGGCCACTCATATGAAGTTGAAGTATTTATAAAATCTGATCATCTCGATAATGGTTTTATGGTGATGGATTTTGTGCTTCTCAATGATGTTGCTGAGTTTATTCGTTGTTTCGACCACGCTTATACCATGTGGGATCACGAGAACATTGAAGTTAAAGAAGCAATTTACCGCATTAATACACGAGTAGCAGAAATTCCCGTTTCTCCATCTGCTGAAGGATTTGCCTTACTGTTTTTTTTCGTCATTAATCACATAATATCCAATGCTAAACTGCTTAATGGTGAGCAAAATGTGCAGTTACATGCAGTACGGGTTCACGAAACACAGACGGGTTACGCTGAAGCCTCTGCCGAAGATTTGAGCCTGGTTCAATTTACCCTCAATGATGTGAAGTTTAATGATGGTATTTCTGTTGACTGGCCTGTCCGGGATTGGTGGAATCATATCTGTATTTTGTAATTTTTTAGATCAGAAAAAGTTAACAATTTATAAAATTCTCTTCGGATATTAAAAAAGGATTACTTTTGCACACGGAATCTATTTTTGTGCAATTTTTCTGTTTTGAGAGATACTACACGTCATACTATTCTTAGCGTTGCCAGGATTGTTTTTGCTCGGTTGGGAGGGAATAATGCCACTATGGACGATGTTGCCAAGGCTTCCGGACTAGGAAGAAGAACCATTTACACCTATTTTAAAACGCGTGAGGAGCTTTATCATGAGGTGATCAGGAATGAAGTTGAGTTAATAATTGAAAAATTCAGCAAGGTTTCAAAACTAAATATCACTCCGGAAAAGAAGATCGCTAAGTTCATGGCAGCGCATATGAGAGCTATTCAAAATCTGATCAGCAAGGATCGGTTGCTCCGGATGGAATTTCTAACCAGAAGTGAGAAGATTGAGCATTTTCGCCAGATAATTGATAAACATGAAAAGGAGTGCCTTGCCTCAATCTTTGAGGAAGGGACGCAATCAGGAGTATTTATTGTCGATGACTTTGAGAATACTGCTGTCCTCGCCCTTACAACTTTAAAAGGGCTTGAAACACAATTTATACTTAATGATTTTGGGAAACCCTGCCTCAGGACGCTTGAGCTTTGGCAGAAAATATTATTTCGGGGCATCAAAGCCTCCGCTTAATTTGCAATTTTTGATTTTTCAATTATGAGAATGTTTATAAATACAATTTCGCATTATGTTCCGGTGCAACGTGTTCCAAATGAATATTTTAAGGACATCAACGGCTTGGATGACGAATGGATTTTTGACCGGACAGGCATTAGGACACGATCAAAGGCTGCTGAGGGTGAGAATGCAAACACCATGGCCATCGAGGCGGTGTCGAGAGCCCTGGAAACCTTGCCTTTTGATATTAAAGAGGTTGATTTAATTATTGGAGCATCTTATACCCCATATGATACTGTTGCCACAATTGGCCATACTGTACAGCGCGAGTTTGGGATTCCGGAAGCTCAGGTAATTTATGTTTCATCGGCATGCTCATCCTTGGTAAATGCGCTTGAAATAGTTGAAGGATACTTTGCTTTGGGGAAAGCATCCCGTGCCCTGGTTGTCGCTGTTGAGCATAACACCCTTTATAGCAATGAAACATGCGAGAAGAGCGGCCATTTATGGGGCGATGGAGCCACTGCGCTCTTTATATCTGAAGAGCCGATAGGATCTAAACCGGGTGAGATACTAAATATTTTTACCCGTGGACTGGGTCATATCGGCAAAGGAACAGAAGCGGTTTATTTGCGTCCTGCCGAAGGCGGACTTCAAATGCCCGACGGAAGAGATGTTTTTATGCATGCCTGTAATTTTATGCGTGTGGCACTGGAAAAAACACTTGAAAATTGTAGCTTTACCGTCGAAGATCTTGATTTTATCATTCCGCATCAGGCGAACCACAGGATTATTGCGAATCTGATTAAACAATTAAATTTACAACCTAAGAAAGTGCTCTCAAATATCGAGGAATTTGGCAATACCGGCTGCGCGAGTACTGGTATCTGTCTTTCACAGAATATTGATGCTATTCCAACCGATTCATTAGTTGGAATAACAGTATTTGGCGGAGGTTATTCTGCAGGTGCAGTACTTATCAGGTTCTAGGAATAATTGCGATACTCATAAATTTATACCCATTATTATGAACCGGAGACAAATGATTGGAAGTGCAGCCGGAATTGCCGCTGTATCTGCTGTTGGATTTCCTTCTGCAAGCGCTTTTGCAAAATCTGCAACTGAAAATGTGAAACTCAAGGGGAATATTCGTCATTCAGTGAGCCAGTGGTGTTATGGAAATATCCCCTTAGAAGATTTTTCAAAATCATGTGTGGAAATGGGACTTGAATCTGTCGAATTATTGGCAGAGAAGGATTGGGCAATAGTCAAAAAATTCGGGTTGAAGTGTGCCGTTGGGTATGCAACAGATTATGGTATTCCTAAAGGATTTAACCGGATTGCCAATCATGCCAAACTGATTGCTGATTTTGAGGCGATGATTCCTAAAGCAGCAGAGGCCGGAGTTCCAAATCTGATCTGTTTTTCCGGAAACCGCGAAGGTCAGAATGATAATTTGGGTATGGTTAATTGCGCCATCGCGCTTCGAAAGCTCATGCCACTGGCTGAAAAACATGGCGTTACAATTATAATGGAACTATTGAATAGTTATGGTCACGCCGATTATCAATGCGATAAAACTTCATGGGGTGTTGCTCTTTGCGAAATGGTTGGTTCCGACCGTTTTAAACTGCTCTATGATATTTATCACATGCAGATCATGGAGGGGAACATTATTGACACTATCCAAAAAAATATTAAATATATCGGCCATGTTCATACAGGAGGTGTACCGGGAAGACATGAACTGGATGACACACAGGAACTCTATTATCCGGCTATTATGAAGGCTTTGGTGGCTGCAGGATACAAAGGCTTTGTCGGTCAGGAGTTCGTACCGGCTCAACCGGATAAACTGGAATCATTGCGAAAATCGGTGCTTATTTGCGACGTTTAGCGTTAGTCCCAAATTTTAATTAATGTAAAAAATGAGTCATGCATGAAGAGATTACATTAACCACACCGGCTCTTTTATTCTCAGCTATTTCGCTGATTATGCTCGCATATACGAATAGGTTTTTAAGTTATGCCACGCTAATCAGGAGTCTTCACGAAAAATTCAAAATAAATCCGAACGAAGTATTACTCGGCCAGATTGCTAATCTTCGACGACGCCTTTACCTTACCAAATACATGCAGATATTGGGAGTTTCGAGTCTTTTCCTCTGCGTTTTCACAATGTTTCTGATATTTGTCGGGAACTCTTTGCTTGCCATGTGGATGTTTGGTATCGCGCTTCTTCTATTAATTGCTTCTTTGGGCATCTCCATTCATGAAATACAGATTTCTGTAAAGGCGCTTGATCTGCATCTTGGAGATATGGAAGTAAACCGCAAAACTTAGAAATAGAGAAATCATCCTCTAAATTATATATATTTGTGGATTAGATTAATTAAGACCGGATGATCGCAGACTTACTTATTACCTTTTTTCTCGTATTTCTCAATGGGTTTTTTGTTGCGGCTGAATTTGCCGTTGTTAAAGTCAGAACTTCTCAGTTGGAGCTTAAAGTTCAGAATGGTAATCGTTTCGCCATCGTTGCAAAGCACATCGTTTCCCACCTCGATAAATACCTGGCTGCAACCCAACTAGGAATTACATTGGCAAGTCTTGGTCTGGGCTGGATTGGCGAGCCTGTTGTCTCTAAGATAATCCTCAGCCTTATGGCTCTGACAGGATTTGAAATCGCACCGGAAATGGCTCACCATATCGCTTTGCCTGTTGCGTTTATAATAATCACTGTTTTGCACATTATTTTTGGAGAACTGGCTCCTAAATCAATAGCCATTCAGCGCTCCCAGCGCACGGTTCTTGTTATTGCAATGCCCCTTCAATTTTTCTTTTTTATTTTCCGCCCCTTTATCTATGTATTAAACGGAACGGCAAATCTGCTTCTAAAAGCACTGGGTATCTCAACTGTTCAAGGTCAGGAAGTACACAGCAGCGATGAATTAAAATATCTTGTACAGCAAGGAAAGGAGAGCGGTGAGATAGAACAGGCTGATTATGACATTATTAAAAATGCTTTTGAATTCTCGGAGCGCACTGCCAAACAGATCATGATTCCCCGCACTCAAGTAGTTGCCATTGATGTCAATGATTTTCAGGAGCATTTGCTGGACGGTCTGATTGAAGAAAATTACTCCCGGATTCCATGTTATGCTGACTCATTAGACAATATTGTAGGTGTCGTTTATCTTAAGGATATCTTGATTTTGTTGCGCAAGAATGAACCGGTTATTATACCTAAGATTATGCGTTCGGTATTAATGATCCCTGAGACCAAACGTATCGCTCAGCTTTTGAAGGAATTCCAGCTTAAGCATCAGCAGATTGCAGTTGTTATTGATGAATATGGCGGTACGCAAGGGATTGTGACAATGGAGGATATTTTGGAAGAACTCGTGGGCGAAATTCAGGACGAATATGACAATGAGATTCCATTTGTTGAGAAAAAAGGTGAAAAAAGTTATACCGTGCTTGCATCTGCTTCACTTGATGATATCAATGATCTGCTTCCTCATTCGTTGACACGGAATGAAGATTACGAAACGCTTGCAGGTTATCTGATTCTTAATTTAGGCAGGATCCCGAATCTGAATGAGAAATTTAGTTTTGATAATTATGAATTCACCATTCTTAAAAAGGATAAAAATTCGATAGCATTGGCGCAACTAGTTGATTTAGATGATGATGCTTTAGAATTGGGGTGATTCGTAATGGAGAAGTTTAAGTGTGCCAGTAATCACCCGACTCAGATAGAAATGCCGGCTGGAATTATTTCTTTCCAAATAATTTCTGAATAAGATCGGGCCGGTTCATTTTCCTGAGTTCCCCAATCAATTCAGTGCGGTTTTCGGGCTTGTACCAGAAGAAAAATTTTCGTTGAGTGAGTTTTTTATTGGCTTCTCTGGCAGTACTTATCTTCTCTAAAGTGTAAGGGTGGTACCCCGAATAATAAATTACCGTAGCCAAAGTCATCGGTGTGGGTGTGAAGTCCTGCACTTGCTCCAACTTAAAATCAAGTCCTTTCGTTTCAGCTGCAAGTTCTGCCATTTCAGCATTGCTGCTTCCCGGATGACTGGAAATAAAGTAAGGGATTAATTGCTGCTTTAATCCATTAGCCTGATTTACTCTGTCGAAAAACTTTTTCAATGTAAAGAAGATGTCAAATGAAGGTTTTCTCATGATCTTCAATACTTTATCAGCCGTGTGCTCCGGGGCAACTTTCAATCGTCCCGACACATGATTTATGATAACATCTTCAAGATAATCTTCATTTGCTTTGTTGATTTTTTCATCTTTCGTTTTGTGAAAGATAAGGTCGTAGCGGATTCCACTGCCAATAAATGCTTTTTTAACTCCTGGTACAGCGGCAACCTTCCGGTAGAGCGAAGTCATTGCACGATGATCAGTGTTCAGATTTGTGCAAATATCGGGGAAAATACAAGAAGGACGGCGACAGGCCTGGCACATTACCAGATGTTTGCCTTCCATCTTGTACATATTGGCTGAGGGACCACCAACATCAGAAATGTATCCCTTGAAATCGGCCATCTGAGTTACCTCTTTCACTTCTGCAAGTACCGATTCTTCCGAACGTGAGGCAATAAATTTCCCCTGATGCGCTGAAATAGTGCAAAAAGTGCAGCCACCAAAACATCCCCGGTGAATATTTACTGAGTGACGAATCATTTCGTAAGCAGGGATGGGACCTTTATTTTTATAACGGGGATGAGGAAGACGTGTAAAGGGAAGTGTATAGTAACTGTCTAGTTCGCTGGTAGTAAGCAGGGGATATGATGGGTTGATAATGATCTTTTTATTTTGAAAATTTTGGATCAGCTTTCGGGATGCCATCTTATTCGACTCCTCTTCAATATGCCTGAAATTTTTAGCGTAATTCAGCTTTTCTTTAAGACATGCTTCATGCGAGTTTAGTTCCAGCTCTTCCCATTCACTGTTAGTCGAATAGGCAGCTGTGTTATCAATTATAAAAGCGGTTTGTGGTACGGTAGTAATCTCGCGAAACGGAGTGCCCTCTTTAAGTTTTTGAATTACCTCAACAATCGATTTTTCTCCCATTCCATAAACGAGCAGATCGGCCTTTGTGTCAACCAAAATTGATGGTCTTAACATATCCGACCAATAATCATAATGAGTGACACGGCGCAAGGAGGCCTCAATTCCGCCAATTACAATTGGAATTTCAGGATAAATGTTTTTCAGAATATTCGAATAAACAACGCTTGCATAGTCAGGCCGCGCTCCGGCACGTCCATCTGGTGTATAGGAATCATTCGAACGCTTTCTTTTGTTGGCGGTATAATGATTAACCATCGAATCCATACAACCCGCCGTGATGGCAAAGAAAAGACGAGGTTTACCCAGTTTTTTAAAATCGCGTAAATCGTCCTGCCAGTTCGGTTGAGGAACAATTGCAACGCGTAATCCTTCACGTTCCATTATCCTGCCGATCACTGCTGCCCCAAATGAGGGGTGATCAACATAGGCATCACCTGAAAACAGGATCACATCCGGCTGATCCCATCCCAGAGCTTCAATCTCTTTGGCTGAAGTCGGGAGCCATCTGCTTGTCGAATTTCTTTCTAAATCTTTCATTTGTACCTGCAAAAGTAATTCATTTTGGCCGGTTTTGGCGCTTAGTGTATTGACAGGAAAAAAAATAGCATTTATTGATCCCTTTTTTTAATTTTGAAGATTAAATCATTCTAACTACATGAAACTAGTCAAGCCGCAGGATTTATTGAAGGTCAGCCCATTAATGCAATACCTGGGCGGGGAGTATTTTGCCCGGTTATTAATGCATCTGTTGCAGTTTAATCAAATCAATAAACTATACGACAATATCAGCGATAAAAAAGGGATTGATTCAATCGATGGTATTATTAAATACCTGAATGTTACGATCGAATTTGACGAGAATGATTTAAAAAAACTCCCGGCTAACGGTAGTTTTATCACCGTTTCAAACCACCCTTACGGTGGAATTGACGGTATACTCCTGATAAAACTTCTTTCGATGGCACGTCCTGATCATAAGGTAATTGCTAATTTTTTATTAAAGAAAGTAGAGCCTATTTCTGATTACTTCTTGCCGGTCAATCCATTTGAAAATCAACCGAATGCCCCATCAAGTATCGGAGGATTAAAAACTGCCCTGGATCATCTTAACAACGGTGGCGTTTTAAGCTTTTTCCCTGCCGGAGAGGTTTCGACCAGTTACGCATCAAAAACCATTACCGACCGCGAATGGTTAATTTCAGCGTTAAGATTCATCAAAAAAGCCAAGGTGCCTGTAGTTCCCATCTATTTTCACGGAAGTAACAGTCGCTTATTTCACCTTCTGGGACGGATTCACCCTTCATTACGAACTGCTAAACTTCCTTCAGAAGTAATCAATAAGAAAAATAAAACCATTAAAATCAGAATCGGTAATCCTATCTCAGTAAAAGAACAGGATAAGTTTGCAGATGTTCATCAACTTGGAAGATATTTGCGCTCAAAAACCTATTGCCTGGATTCCGGAATAGAGGTTAAACGATTTTTTAATTCTTCTCTTAAAAGTCAGCCTCTGCCTTCGCCAATAGCCGACCCTCAGCCTGGCAAGTTGATTACCAGAGAAATAGAAGGGCTCGACAAAGATTATCATCTTTTTACAATCAAAAATTACTCGGTATTTTGCGTCCCTTCAAATCGAATACCTATTGTGATGAATGAGCTGGGACGGCTTCGTGAAATCACATTTCGCGAAATTGGCGAGGGAACCAATCAGGCTACTGATCTTGACGAGTTCGATCTTTATTATTATCAGTTGATAATCTGGGATAATGAAGGACAGCAAATTGTTGGCGGTTATCGGGTAGGGAAAGGACTTGATATTTGCGAACAATTTGGAACCAAGGGATTCTATACACAAAGCCTGTTTAAAATGAAAAGTGGGTTCCGCGAGACTTTGAAACAATCATTGGAGCTGGGACGTTCGTTTATCGTGAAAGAATATCAGCGCAAACCATTGCCGCTATTCTTACTTTGGAAGGGAATTATCTATCTTTTACTGAAAAACCCCGAATACCGGTATCTGATAGGTCCTGTGAGTATTAGCAATACTTATTCCAATATCTCCAAGGAGCTTATTATCAGGTATATAATGGCTAATTTTTTCGATTATAAACGAGCTGCTTTTGTAAAGCCACGCAATCGTTTCAAGGTAACCACTGACGATTCGCATTTGAATATTGCTCTCGAAAATATGACTCCTGATTTACATTCGCTCGATCGGTTTATTGGAGATATCGATCAGTACAATAGTGGCTTACCTATTCTTCTAAAGAAATATCTTAGTCTGAATGCAAAAATTGCATCTTTTAATGTTGACCCCAAATTTAATGATTGTATCGATGGATTATTAATTTTGGATATTTTCGATGTGCCAAAGGCAACTTTAGAATCTTTTGTAAAAGAGATTAACGATACGGATTTATTGACGAGGTTTTTTTCCAACACCGAATCATAGCTCCGGCCGTTGATAAATCACTTCATGCTACCCTCAATTTGTAACAGTTCCGCCTTTTTGTTGGTAAGGATTGTTTTGTTAAAATGCGGATTATCCGGAATCTGCAGGGTGTAATTTCTCACAAAGGCAACTGAAACCTCCCCCTTTTGCATGCTGCAATTTAAAAGATGACCACCTTTGGTTTTGTCCGACGAGAGGAAATGGAGATGGTAACCATCCATATTCACATCTTTCAGGTATTCCGGGAATTTGTACCCAAGTAATACCCCTTCCTGATGGGTGAAAGTATAGGTTCCCTGCATTTTATAGGCTTCGATCAATCGTTTATAGGGTTTCTCTTGCTTTGGAACACTACGGATAGTGATGGTATCAAACTGTCCGGTGATCCTGTAGGCAAATATCAGGTTGGGTCTGGCAATTACACTGTCAAGATAGTTTCCGATACCCTTCAGATTGACAGGGTGGTCTATCAGAATAACTGTGTCCGGAGCGAAAGTGCAGACTGCCGCAAAAGGGGTTTTCTCAGTATCGCTCTCTTTTTGCACTTTTGAATCCGATGTTACTTTATAACATTCACCTTCGGACATCACTAATTCTCCATCGAGCCCATTAAACGTACCGATGCCAAAATTACCTCTCTTTTTCAATTCTCCTATGGTCATCTCTCCGTCATAAACACCTTCAAGCAGCGCGCTAAGTGTCGAATATTGAAAAATGACGTTGGATTTTATTTCCGTGACAGGGGTTTGATAGCTGCATTGCAATAAGATAAACAGACTGCAGATGCCAAAGAAAGCATATATCAAGGATTTCATCAGAAGGGATTTGTGTTTAGTATTCATAATCGCAAAGCTCTTATTTTTATGCAATACCCGGAAGTTCCATTCCTGTGATTTTGCGATAGAGGTTAAGCGCAAAAAGATCAGTCATTCCGGATACAAAATCAACAACAGACTGTATTTTGCCATACATGGATTCATCCGGATTCTGGTATTGTGAAGGAATCAAAGTTAACAGCTTCTTTGACAGAAAACTGTCCGGTTCTACCACAGCCGTAATAAATGCTTCAAGAAGGGTTCCAAGTATCTTATAACCTGCAATCTCAATTTCGATGACGGCTCTGTCATTGTATATTTTTTCCAGTGAAATACTTTTTACCCGAGCCATTGCACTTCTCGAAGGCTCAGGTAATGAATCGAAAAGTGGAATTATTTTTTCTGAATTGCTAAATGAATCGATTCGCGAAATAAAAATTGAGGCACATTCCTTGGTCAGTTTTCCAATCACCATTGCACGGAGGTAAGCAACCCTTTCGTTATAATCGCTTACCAGTTCTAAATTGATGCCTATGGTTTCAAGTATAATCCGGTCTTTATCTGCATCGAAAAAATTTAGCAGCAGCCTTTCTGTTTCGTCCGGGGTTAGAATTTTAAGTTTGTGAGCATCTTCAACGTCCATAATCTGATAGCAGATATCATCAGCTGCTTCAACCAGATAAACTAACGGGTGCCGCATAAAGTGCAACGGATTTTCCGAGAGTTGAACCATCTCAAGATGAATTGCTATTTTACGGAATAATTCCTTTTCACTTTGAAAAAAACCGAACTTAGGTTTTCCTCCAGACAGCACCGATTCATAAGGATATTTAACGATGCTTGCCAATGTGCTGTATGTAAGCGCAAAGCCTCCATTCCTTTTCCCGTTGAACTGATGGCTAAGTACCCTGAAGGCGTTGGCATTTCCTTCGAAACAAGTGAAATCCATCCACTGTTCTTCTGAGACATCATTACGATATTTTACTCCGCTTCCTCTTTTGAAAAAATCCGCGATTGCACTTTCCCCTGAATGGCCGAAGGGAGGGTTTCCTAAATCATGAGCCAGACAGGCCGCTGATACAATAGCACCTATTTCACTGACCAGATTTTGCAATTTGGATCCATAACCGGGGGTTAAGGCCGCCGTGACCAGATTGCCCAGCGAACGGCCTACGCTCGCCACTTCCAGCGAATGGGTGAGCCTGTTGTGTACAAAAATACTTCCGGGGAGCGGAAATACCTGTGTTTTATCCTGAAGCCGTCTGAATGGGGAGGAAAAAATAATCCGGTCATAATCACGCTGGAAGATGGAACGGATATCGTCTACTTCCTGTATGACTCGTGCTTCAAGCCCCAGCCGGCGGTCGGCGATTAATTTATCCCATTTAATCATTGTAATTTGTGTTTTCGTATTTTTATTTTGTTTCAAAGGTCATTGTTTTTTTGATGATTCCAAAATTTCTTTGTGCTTTGATCTTAATTGAATATCTTCGCAAACAATTATTCTGATTATGTTGTCTCCAATGCTTAACGGATTGCTTCTGCCATTTTTGGTTGCTATGTTTCTGGCAATTAACATGGGAGGCAGCGGTACTTCCCCTTCTTTTGCAACTGCTTATGGATCAGGTATTTTGCGAAAAGACTTGATTCCAGGTCTTTTCGGATTATGTGTTCTGGTGGGAGCATTGCTTGCCGGGAAAAATACTGCCATTACACTGGGGAAGGGGATTATTCCTGCTGAAAGCCTAAATTACACACTGACAACGATTATTCTTTTTTCTGTTGCCCTTTCGTTGCTTTTCGCTAATCTGCTCGGAGTTCCTCAATCTACTTCCCAATCAACAGTACTGGCATTAGCTGCACCGGCTCATTATATGGGACAACTCAACACAAAAAAAGTTTTTTTGGAGATTATTCCAATGTGGATTTTGCTTCCGATTATCTCCTTTGGAATTATGTATTTGATTGCCAATGTTTTCATAAAGCGATTTGATATCCGGAATCCGGGTTATTTCCAAACCATTAAAAGACAATCATTCTTTAGGTGGATCGTAATCATTACGAGCTGTTATGTAGCCTTTTCAATTGGATCGAATAACGTTGCAAATGCCTCCGGACCAATTGCATCCATGATAACCAACGAGTTGCATATCAATCCGACAGGAGGTAATTTTGTATTGATCATGATTCTTGCGACTTTGATTATTGCTCCTTCATTTGGGATCGGAAGCTCGATCTTTGGACGAAAATTAATTGTAAAAACCGGAATCGAAATAGTTGAAATCGGGAAGGTCGAAGCTTCAATTATATCCGCTATTACTGCCTCGCTGCTACTTGCTGCATCTGTAAGCCGTGGTATTCCGACTTCGTTGGTTCAATTAAATACATTTGCAATTCTGGCATTGAGTGTGTCCAAGAAGGGATGGGCTGCAACTTTTTCGAATAAAGTGGTGAAGCGGCTTTGGATTATTTGGTTTGTTGCACCTATATTTGCTTTTCTTCTTTCTTATTTTCTTACCATGATGGCTGATCATGCAGGCCTCTTACATCTCTACTAACTAAAAAATTCCCGTTCTCATTGTTTTTAATTCCCGCTCCATTTTCGCACTATCCGGAAAATGTCTGTGCATAGTGGCCTTAAAATCTGGTCCGTGGTTTGGAATTACAGTATGAACAAGTTCGTGTACAAGTATATAATCGATTAATTGGTCACTTAATCGCATGAGGTGAAGATTTAGATTGATATTTTTGCGGTTAGAGCAACTTCCCCAGTTCGTTTTATTGTTTTTAATCGTCACTTTGCTGAAAGTATAGCCCAGACTCGATGCAAGTTCTGTGATTCGTGCCGGCAGGTATTTCTTTGCATCAAACCGAAGAACATTTTCGATCATCAACCGAAGATTTATCTGGATGTTATCTGATTCAAGCAATAGATTTTCAGGGTATTCAAAAAATATTTGGCAATCCTTTTCTGCGTATCTTATTCTTAGTTTTGGAATTTTTGCAGAACAAACCTGATAGTGGTAATTACGGGTCGAGAAGACATGTCCCGCTTGTATCAATTTAGGAGGACCTTGCTTTTTAAATAATTTTTCTTTTGTTTGAACGATCCATTGCAAATGTTCGGCGATAAATTTCTCGCCACTCTGAAATGTTGCTATCCATGGCAAAGTCACAGTTGTGGTGCCGTTAGGCCGGACAGTGATTTTAAACCGGGTTGACCGATGGTTTTTGTTGATTGTTACAGGACCGATATGCTCAATAAAAACCTGCTTACTATGCATAATCTGACAATTTTTATTTTTCAAACGTTATATCAAAGACTCAATAAATAATTGTCAATTAAGTAAAGGTCAATTGATAATTTTTGATGCAAAGTCAATTTAGCCTTTTTTTGAATTTGCTATTAACTGATTGAAGAGTCCCAACTGTTCTTTTAGTGCTCCTATTTTATCAGCCGGGTCTGTTCTTGCTTCTAAAAGTATCCAGCCGTTATAATCCATTCCTGTGAACAAGTCAAAAAGCTGTTGGTAAGGATAATCTCCTACATTAAACTCGCGGACGTGAACGGTATCGCCAAACCACTTCTTAACGCTGTTGAAGTTATCTGTAAGCCCGGGAGGGAGAAGATCCTGATCGTTGCAGTTCCAGCAAATCTTAACATTTTTCTCCGTTACCTGATCGAAAATCGCTTTCATATTGGGCAACTCCTGTGTTTTGTTTCCATGAACTTCAACCCGAATTAATTGTCCAAAGTCGCGCCCAAATTTCCCGATTTCGTTGAATGAAGCAGCAATCTGGGCAATGGTTTTTTCTTTTGCCACTCCCGCCGGCAAATCATTTGGTTTTACCTTTATTCCCGAGGCTCCGATATCCTTGCAAAGCTTGATGTATTCTTTAGTCTGATCTATATTTAAACGGAGTTTTACAGGATCCGGACTGTGATATTCAAAATTGCCACCGTAGCCTATACAGGTGACCGGACTGTCTGAGAACATCTTCTTTACTTCAGAACGCTGATTTGCATTCAATTTAGCTTCTACACCGTGGGCATGGTCAGCTCTTAGCTCAACTCCCAGCACTCCGGTTTTCACACAATTGGCAATCAGCGCGGGCAGATCCCAGTTTTTTGCCCACTGATAGGTTACAAGTCCAAGTTTCATGCCTGATTTCCGTGAAACTGCCCATGCGGTGTAAGGGTTGATAGTTGCAATTCCGATACCGGCAACAACACTGCTATGAATAAATTGGCGTCTCGTTAGATTTTTTTCCATAATTTGTTAGATTAATTTTGAGATCCTAAGCCGTGAAGATACCTTAATTTAATATATTTGCCAACCATTGAATAACAGATTAAAGAAATATGAATATCCTCATTATTGGCTCAGGTGGAAGGGAACATGCTTTTGCCTGGAAAATCAGCCAGAGTCCGAAAATTAATCAACTTTTCATCGCTCCGGGGAATGCCGGCACCGCTGAATTTGGAACCAACATCGAAATTGGGGTTACTGATTTTCACGCTATCCGAAAGGTTGTATTGGCAAACAGCATCGATATGGTTGTTGTCGGTCCGGAAGTTCCCCTTGTTGAAGGTATTCATGATTTTTTTCTTGCAGATGAATTACTAAAAAAGGTAACTGTTATCGGACCGGTTAGTCAGGGAGCACGCCTTGAGGGAAGCAAGGATTTTGCAAAAGCTTTTATGAACCGTCATGAAATACCTACGGCGGCTTACTTTTCCGTAACTAAAGATAACCTGTCAGAAGGAATTAATTTTATTCGTGGTTTGAAAGCACCTTATGTGCTTAAAGCCGATGGTCTTGCTGCAGGAAAGGGAGTATTGATTATTGAAGATCGTATAGAAGCAGAAAAATCGTTGTCCGAAATGCTGGGCGGAATGTTTGGTCAGGCAAGTGAAACAGTTGTAATCGAGGAGTTCCTTTCCGGAATTGAGTGTTCCGTATTTGTGTTGACAGATGGAAAAAACTATAAAATACTGCCGGTTGCAAAAGACTATAAACGGATCGGCGAAGGTGATACAGGTCTGAATACCGGTGGAATGGGTGCAATATCGCCTGTTTCCTTTGCCGACGAAAGTTTTATGAAAAAAGTGGAAGAGCGGATAATTATTCCAACTGTTACCGGCTTACAACGCGACGGAGTCGATTATAAAGGCTTTATCTTTTTTGGACTAATAAGTGTTAATTCAGAACCATACGTTATTGAATATAATGTAAGAATGGGCGATCCTGAAACCGAAGCAGTAATTCTGCGAATTAAATCGGATCTCGTTGATTTATTTGAAGGGGTTGCTTGTGGTGATATAATTGATCGTGAGCTTGTTATCGATGATGAGGCTGCCGTTGCCGTAATGCTTGTTGCGGGCGGATATCCCGGTGCGTACAACAAAGGGGATGCAATTTCCGATCTTGATAAGGTATCCGGCAGTATCCTCTTCCATTCCGGAACTAAAATGTCGGGTAATATGTTGGTAACCAATGGAGGAAGAGTAATCGCTGTAAGTTCGAAAGGGAAGAATTTCAGGGAAGCGCTCGAGTTATCCTACAAAAATGCCGCAAGGGTTCAATATAAAGACAGGTATTTTCGCAAAGATTTGGGTTTTGATCTTTAAACGGATACATTATGTTATTACGGATATTAAAGAGTAATACACTGTTCAGCCCATTATTAATTCCTTTGATAGGGATTTTGTTCTGGATGCATAGCTTTCAGAATCCAATGATTTTGGATATTAAGATGGCTAATGGAGCAATGCCACTCTATAACCTGATTTTTAAGGTTTTGGAACAGCAAGCGTTCTGGCAGGTTTTCGCAGCATTTTGTCTTGTTCTGACCAATTCTTTTTTCATCTCGCAATTGGGATCTTCATTTATTTTTCTGAAAAAGCGGTCGTTCCTGCCCGGAATAATATATCTCATTATTGTATCCTCAGTCAATGATTTGCATGCGTTTCTTCCCGTTCATTTTGCAACGCTTTTGGTTTTAATTTCCGTTTATTTCATCTTTGCCACCTACCATAAACAAGTTGATATTACTTACACTTTCAACGCTTCTTTTTTTTTAGCGTTGTCGTCGTTGGTATATTTCCCCGTTGTGATGCTTTTCCCTTTAGTCTGGATCTCCGTTTTTGTACTTCAAAAAAATGACAACTGGAGGCTTATGGTTATTCCGGTTCTGGGATTTGGAATTCCATGGCTGTTTATGTGGGTGCTTTTCTATTTAAGTGATTCAGCCCTTAGGCTTGGAAGGGACCTGGTTACTATGCTCTGGACCGATCACAATGCCTATCTTCTTGAACCATATTTTCTCTTGCTGACCGCGGTTGTCACTTTGCTGACAATACTTGGGAGCCTTTCAATATTCTCTTTTTATCAAAGGATGAAGGTGAGTTCAAGAAAATACTTCGTTATTTGTTATTGGATGCTGGGAATGGTAATTGTTTCTGCTTTGGGGTTGATTACCATTGGAGTAGAGGTTGTTGCCTTGTCCACAATTCCAGTCTCATTTATTATCACACACTATCTGATTTCAGAACCAAAATCGATTTGGAAAGAGATACTGGTCTGGATCTTTCTGGCAACCATGATTATTGTTATTAGTGTATATTAGCAGACGGGTGACTTTCCATATGCTGAAAAATCACCCGTCTGTCATATTGGTATGATCACTTGTTTTTGATCAGTCTGGGAAATATCCTTTAATAATACCTCTTTTTGAATCTTTGAGGAAGAGGAGAATTTCATCCCGCTCACGCGATGCCTGCATCTCTGCTTCAATCACTTCGAGCGCCTGGGTGTTATTATACCCTTTTTGATAGATGATCCGGTAGATATCCTGAATCTGGCATATTACTTCGTTAGAGAATCCTCTGCGCCGCAGGCCTATGGAATTAACGCCGGCATAGGAAAGGGGCTCGCGACCTGCTTTAATATAAGGAGGAACATCTTTACGCACCAGAGAGCCGCCTGAGAGCATCACATGCTTCCCGATATGGCAGAACTGATGTATTCCGGTGTGGCCACCGATAATTGCAAAATCGTCAACGATCACTTCACCTGCAAGGGCAACGGAGTTTACCAGAATAACACTGTCGCCGACCACACAGTCATGTGCGACGTGTACGTAAGCCATAATAAGGCAGTTACTGCCTATTACCGTTTTTCCGTGAGCCGATGTGCCTCTGTTTACCGTGACACATTCCCGGATAGTGGTATTATCTCCTATTTCAACTGTTGTATATTCCCCTTTGAATTTTAAGTCTTGTGGTTCTCCGCCAATTACTGCACCAGAATAGATTTTGCAGTTCTTGCCAATGCGGCAACCGGGCAGGATAGTGGCAGTCGGACCAATGTAGGATCCGTCACCAATGGTTACATCATCCGAAACTGTCGCAAATGGTTCTATGATGACACCTGTGCCAATTTTTGCATTTGGATGTATATTTGCTAATGGTTGATTCATGGTTGTCGAAATTTTATTTTGTCTTTGCAATTATAGCCATAAATTCCCCTTCACAAACTACTGTATCCCCAACAAATGCAATTGCTCTCATATTTGCAATTCCACGGCGAATTGGTCCCAGCAGCTTTAGCCTGAAAACCAGGGTGTCGCCCGGGACAACCTTCTTGCGGAATTTAATGCTGTCCATGGTCATGAAATACGTAGAGTAATCACCATCAGCAGGTTGTGAGCTGATCACGAAAACTCCTCCGCATTGAGCCATTGCCTCAATAATGAGAACTCCGGGCATAACAGGTTCTTCGGGAAAATGTCCTACGAAAAATGGTTCATTCATCGTTACATTCTTCACCCCAATAATATAATCAGCCCCTTTCTCAATCACTTTGTCAAGCAATAAGAATGGATTCCGGTGAGGCAGCATTTTTTTAATCTGATTTACATCGTATAAAGGTGCCTTATTGGGATCATATTCAGGAGCGGTATTTTCGGAAATGCATTTTAGATATTCTTTTTGAAGCATCTTGGCAAATTCGGTATTCGGTCCATGACCGGGTCTCTTTGCAACAATACGCCCTTTGATTCTTTTCCCGATTAGGGCGAGGTCACCGATAACATCCAGTAACTTGTGCCGTGCACATTCATTATCAAAATGGAGTGTGAGATTATTTAAAATACCCATCTTGTTGACTTCAATATGTTTTTGATTGAATAAGTCAGCAAGCCGGTTCAGCTCTTCAAGCGACATCGGCTGATCCATAATCACAATGGCATTGTCAACATCACCGCCTTTTACCAGATTGTTTTTCAAAAGCATCTCAAGTTCACGGACAAAAACAAAGGTGCGGCAAGGTGCAATCTCGTCCGCAAAATTTGTCTGGCTGTTATAGCTGGCATATTGATTGTGCAGAACTGCCGAATTGTATGAAATCATTGCATCGACGCTAAAGTCATCGTCGGGATAGGCAATAATTTCTGTACCGGTTTCCGCATTTTTATAGACGATTTTTCTTTTGATTTCAAAATATTCACGATCGGCATTTTGAGCGACCAATCCGGCCTGGCTTAGAATTTTTACATATCCGGCCGCACTTCCGTCCAGGATAGGGGCCTCCGGACCATTCAACTCGATCAGAACATTGTCTATATCCATCCCAATCAGTGCCGCCATCACATGCTCAATAGTGCTGATTACAACTTCACCGTCTTTAAGGACTGTTCCACGCGATGTACCTTTTACTTTCGAGACATTGGCTTCAATCACGGGTTCACCTGCAATATCGGTGCGTTTAAATTTAAACCCGAAATTTTCAGGTGCAGGCTTGAATGTTAATGTAACTTCAACACCGGTATGCAACCCTTTGCCTGAAATAGTGGCTTCTCTCTCAATTGTATTCTGCTTAACATTCATCATTTAACGTAATTTTTATTGCTTAGTCGTTGAGTTCGATTAATTTTATCTTCTTTTGAAGTTCGATTACATCATCACGCAACTGTGGCAAGTTGCGAATAATGGAGAATGATTTCATGGCTAATTTGAAATCAAGTGCCGGAGCGCCCAATAAAACGGAATTAGGCTTTACCGAGGACATTACACCTGATTTGGGCCCTATTTTACTTCCTTCACCAACGGTAATATGTCCTGTAATAGCTGCCTGTCCTCCTATGGCACAGTTTTTGCCCACTATGGTAGAGCCGGCTATGCCTACCTGTGCAGCCATCACGGTATTTTCTCCAATATCATCATTATGGGCAATTTGAATTAAATTATCCAGTTTGACTCCTGTCCGAACAATTGTTGACCCCATTGTGGCCCGGTCAATTGCAGT
>CAYHDA010000026.1:0-23691 GCA_964355145.1 uncultured Mariniphaga sp. | reverse complement strand
CTCTGATAATTACTGAATTATTAAATAAATATTTCGGTGCTTTGCACCTTTTGGTTTAAAACGACTTATTTTCTACAAATATCGCGGTGCTCTGCACCTTAATAAAACAAGAAAGCAGCAGAGCTGCGAAATATTTGTAGAAATAACACTATTAAGCACGATTCTTAAGGTGCAAAGCACCGCAACGTAATATTCATCATTCACTAATGGCTAAGATTTAAATAATTTGATCGAAAAATAATACAACATTATTTTATTTCTAAAACCTAAAAGCCTAATAGTCTAAAAGCCTAAAAGTCTAATGCGGTAATGTACCGATGAAGGCCGAAGCAAAACAGACAGAAGCAAAGCTAATCGATTTGGAAGGGGAAAATTGAACTGTTAACACCTATTGCCAAATTCAAGGTTGTTTGTAATTTTGGGGGAAATAAAGTTTTATGAATATCTCAGCCAGATTTATTGTTTCTCTGCTATTTAGTTTTACAGCACTAGTTTCTTTGGCACAGGCTCAGCCATTTCAAATACAGATTACATTGGAGGGGTTGAAAGATACGAATATCTATCTTGCTCATTATTATGGGAGCAAAATACTTCGCATTGACTCTGCACGACTCGATAAAACAGGAACAGCAGTATTCCAGAATAAGGAAGTGCGCCCCAAAGGCATTTATGTTACTTACTTAAACAAAGACAATTACTTTGATTTTCTGTTAGGCGCCGATCAAACATTTACTGTTCGCACTTCATTTGAGCCTCAGGCAAAGCGACTTTTTAAGGGAGCGATAGAAACGGAAGAATTTCAGAAGTACCAGGAATTTCTTTCGGTACAGCGATCCAAACAACAAAAGTTACAAAAGGAATCTGAAATTCACAAAAGCAATCCAGATTCTGTAAAGCTGGTTACGATTGAAATCCAAACTTTAAACAAAGAAATGGAGGATTATTGGGAGAAGAAATCGGCTGAATATCCAGGAACTTTTTTAGCTGATTTTATTCGTTCGATGATCTATCCACGACCGTCAGAATTTGTAGCCCCAAAAGATTGTAAAAACCCGGATTCGCTGAAATGGGTTATGAATTACAATTTTATGGTAGCCCATTACTGGGATAATTTCAATTTTTCTCAGATCGGAATGATCCGATCACCACTAATTGACAGCCGATTAGATAATTACTTTAAGAATACATTATTGCTTTTGCCCGATTCATTCCTTCGTCCAACCATTGCACTAATTGAAAAAGCAAGGGTCAATGAAGAGATGTTTCACTATATTTCGTTACACCGGCTTAATGATGCCCTTACTTCGGAAGTAATGGGAATGGATAAAATATTTGTCAATATCGCCGAACGCTATTTCATCAATGGGAAGGGTTCATGGCTCGATTCGGCAGCTCAATCAAAAATTAAAGAGAAATTAAGGGTAACAAAGCCTAATCTGATTGGAAATCTCGCACCCGAGCTGAAGCTTCCTGACTCGGAAGGGATGTATTTCAGCTTGCGCCAGATGAATGCAAAATACACGATACTTCTTTTTTGGGAACCGAATTGCAGTCACTGCAAAAAAACAGTTCCGCTTATTTACAAAGATCTGTATCTGCCATTTAAAGATAAAGGGGTTGATATTTATGCGGTTTGCACACAAAATAAAAAAGAAGATTGGCTGAAATCTATCAGTGAATATAAAATTTATGAATGGACCAACGTTTGGGATCCAGCAGTTACCTCTAATTTCCGCTCGCTGTACGATGTTTTCAGCACCCCTGTCATCTATATACTCGATCCAACCAAGCATATAATTGCCAAACGGTTAGATGTCGAATCGGCAGTTAAATTTCTGAATCATTTAATGGATAAGAAATGAAATCCACAATTGAGATATATGGGAATATTATTCCATTTCATTTAACTTTTTCTTTAATAATATCCACCTTGATTCATTTAGAACCGGAATTTTTAAAACGGTTCTGTTTTTGATCTTTTCAACAATTTTCTCTGCCCGTTCTTTTGATGCAGGATGTGTTGTAATCCAGTAGTACTGAGCAGGCAGGTTCCCGTCTTGATTTGAAAGGCGAAAAAGAAAATTTGCAAATTGCTCCGGGTCGATATTTGCTTTAATTAAATACTCCACTGCTGTCATATCGGCTTCATTTTCCAAATTTCTATCATAAGCAGTAGATGACAGATGCTTTACAGCTGCCCTGATCATCTCAGAATTCCCGCTCCCTGCTGACATCGAAATCAGCATAGACAATCCAAAATCTTTAAGTAATTTATTCATGATATGGCGTTTCTGCATATGGGCAAGTTCATGACATAAAACACCACAAAATTCAGCCTCATTTTCACACATCCTGAGTAATCCGGAATAGATAATCAGATGATTATTAGGGAATGCGAACGCATTAACCTCTTCCTTACACAACAAATGAAATTTTATTCCGGATCTGTCAATATGATTCTTGATGCAAATTTCACTAAGCATTGAATCAACCGGTGAAACTATTGACAAGGATGTAATCTCACTCTCCGACTTTTTCAACAAATCCCAAAGCAAATCTCCGATTTTTTCTTCCGTATTTTTCGTGGCTTGTTCAACCTTAAGAATTGCCATCCAATTAATTTTAGACAATACGAACCAAACTGAAAACAGCAGAAAAATAAAAAATAAAAATTGGATGAGTAATTTCTTTATTATTTCTTGCATATTATATTAGTTAAATCACCAATAAACCACCACTCAACGTGATCACCTTTTCTTGTGACAATAGCAGAATAAATAGTTCCGATAAATTCCACCAGATTGAAAATGAACAGGGTGATAATATATGCGATATAGTTTGAACTTATCGTTTCGTGACTAAAAATAATTGAAATTGTCCACCAGAAACCAACACTATTAAATGGTAAAAGAAAAAACTGGGATAACAATGCCTGCGTACAATGCCATCTCACAAAATAGGTCCCCTTTCGGTTACCCAAATAAAAAAACAATGTGGCAATCAGATTGATGATAGGCAAAGGTAAACCTCCCATTATGGCAATTAAGGACATTATATAGCTGTTTGAAGCTTTTTCAGCCTCATGTTCGTCTGGGGTGTATTGAAATTTTGGTGAAAAAATCATAGTCCTTTGTAAATATTCCAGATCCAATTCATTAAAACAAGCAGTATTGCAAATATTGCCACTCCTTTTCGTCTAAAAAGCAGTTCTGTATTTGTGTAAAAATTGAAAAACGATGCTTTTTTAAATAACGTATCGAATAAAATCCAGAGTGGAGAGATCACAAGAATCGACATTAAAATTAATCCAAATGGATTCCAGAATAATGCACTCCAAATATCACCTTTCAGCAACGATAAAACAGATCTTGTTGAACCGCACGAAGGGCATGGGAAACTGGTTATCCGCTTGAATAAACATACGCCCGGTTCAATTTCACCGGAACCAAGACGGTAATAGGAGATCGCAAGCCAAATGTATCCTGCTGAACAAGCCGTTATCAGAAGAACATACAACTTGTTTCGGTTCATATTAACTAGTAAAGGAATGGCTGGATTTTTTCCATGTTTTTTTCTCTTGTTGCCCCTTGAATTATAAACCAGTCAATTAGTGTCCAGATGCCAAGACCTCCACAAGTTAAAAGTTTTGCAATCCCTAATCCTGTATCTCCGATTACAAAGCGATCAACACCAAAATGACCTGCCAGTATTGAAATAATCAGGCTTGTCGTTGGATCTTTTAATTGTACTGTAGAAATCATCGCCCATTTTGAATCATCAATTGCAATAAGTCGCTCCCTGATTCCGTTAATCTGATAACTTTCAAAATACTTTGAATTTGTCATAATGAAGATGTCAACTTTTTGTGATTCCATTTCTTTTCAAGTCTTTGTGTAAATCCTACTCGTATGGCTTTTCGGTAGTGCCCCGTTTTTGTAGTGGTTTCTGAACTCCACTTTTATAGTTGTTTAATCCAATCGCGATTGATTCATAACTTTCTCAACAAATTTATTGATAAAAGCTAAGAATATGATGTTAAATCTCATTTAATTTGTCTGTGCCGTTAACCAGACACAGAATTTCAAAATTTTGGCATAAATTGGGGAATTCCAGCCATTTATCATGATTATTTTCCATTAGACAATCAGATTTTATAAAATATAAAAGCAACTTGTGGCACAAAAAAATATTCGTTTCTTTGGAGTATGAAGAAAAATACCTTATCCGTAATGGTGCTGCTCGCAATTATGGCCTGTAATCAGCCAGGTGGCACCAATAAAAACATTAAAGGAACAAAAGACAACTCAGTTTCCGATACAACGGCTCTGTCATGTTGCGCTAAACTGCCGGCACGCTTTGCAGCCACAGCAACACTATTAAGCGATACAACGACAAAAACTCAGCCCGATATTTCAGAAATGGCATTGATCAAAGGTGGAAGATTTGAGATGGGCGGCGACAGTATTTGGGGACGGCAGGATGAATTTCCCCGGCACCAGGTAGAAGTTGCGTCATTTTATATTGATATTCATGAAGTTACCAATAAGCAGTTTAAAGCCTTTACGGACGCAACAGGTTATATCACAACAGCCGAGAAGAAGCCCGATTGGGAAGAGCTTAAAAACCAGGTACCACCCGGAACGCCGAAACCGGCAGATGATGTTTTAGTAGCTGCCTCCCTGGTATTTACACCGCCCGACCATCCTGTAACGCTCGAAAACCCTTATGTCTGGTGGAAATGGGTAACCGGAGCTGACTGGAAACATCCGGAGGGACCCAACAGCAACCTAAACGGGAAAGATGACTATCCGGTTGTACAGGTATCATGGGACGATGCACAGTCCTATAGCAGATGGGCCGGCAAGCGGTTACCTACTGAAGCCGAGTGGGAGTACGCGGCGTTGGGAGGTCAGGTCAAAGCCATCTATCCATGGGGCGATGAGCCCGTTACTGAAGGAAAGAGAAAGGCAAATGTTTGGGACGGTAGTTTCCCCGCTAAAAATACCGGATTGGACGGATATGTCCGGGCCGCTCCTGTAAAAAAGTTTCCTCCCAATAAATATGGCCTTTACGATATGTCCGGGAATGTCTGGGAATGGGTATCAGACTGGTACACTGCTGATTATTACAAATACTGCAAAGACAAAGGCCTCACGATTAATCCGCAAGGACCAACAGCATCACTTGATCCGGAAGAGCCTTATGCCCAGAAAAAAGTGACCCGCGGTGGTTCTTTTTTATGCAACGATTCGTATTGCTCCGGTTTCAGAGTTGGCGCACGTATGAAAACGACCTGGGACACAAGTCTTGACCATACCGGCTTCAGGTGTGCCGCGTCAGTAAAATAAAATCACTTGAATAATTCTATCCTTTCAACTTGTTTGGTTTTCACTCCCCGGGTATGTCAAATTTCTTATTAATACTTTATTCAAATTTGATCGCCTGGTATTTTTTAAATTCATGAAATGATTGATCCACAGGCGTCCATGCATATTTAATCATCTTGCCACTATCGTAATCAAGACGGTAGAAATTGGCATTCCAGGTCATTCCGCTTACGGGCGGGACATTTGACAACGGACTGAACAATCCATACGGAAAAAACAGTTCTGCACTCCACGCCTGAATAGCTCCTCCCGGTTTCATTTCACCGCCTTTGATACTGACCTTCTTTTGAACCCTAATTCCATTCTCATAGTGCCATGGAATCCATCCATGGATTTTACCTTTCAGATTGGGGATAATCAGCACCAATTCCTTGTCCAACTGATTAATCTCATATTCCAAATAAATCGGTATTTCAGGATCAGGGTGAAAGAAAGCCTCAAATACATCACCTTCAAACAGATTATCAAAATCTTTGTCAAATTTTGTGGTTATTTTTCTATCCTTTCCATCAAAAAGAAGATAAATTCCCTTTTGTGAGTACATGATTTTAAATTGACTTTTATAGTCCACCCCTCCCCGATCCAACTTTATAAGCTGAATCCATTCAGCTTTTTGCCACGCAGGATCACTGCCATCTCCAGTAACGGTAAAATCCGCACATTTCTTAACCGGCAGAGGCTCCTTTGAAGAAAATCCCCCCCCGGCAATAGCTGTTGTACTGGCTGTACAAATCAGCATTAAACCTATTACAATAACGAATATATCTTTCATTATAAATACATTAAGTCATTTTTACTTATCGGCAGCATGTTTGCCTGTTTCTCTCCCTTCCCATCCGCTTTTACCTTTATCAATGTAAAGCTCGTTAACAGTCTTCGATACCCTGTCGTCAACCTCTTCCACTAACTGAAGTCTCAAGGGATTTGTCAGCTGTTTCTGCAATTCAATAACCGGCGTGAAGGGCATTGCGCCCTTGGCTGTTTTGTAAATCAGGTAAGCCCATTTTTCAGCAAATATATTTCCTTTCACAGCGGGTATCATCTGCTGCATATTGGAAGAGAGAAAACTCAGCGACAATGCCCGGGCCCAGTAGATCCAAGGTCCGCCAGTAATGTAAAAATAAGGGTTAAGTAACCGGGGAGATGATTCAAGTCCTGCGTTGGCATAACTCAGCTGAATACCGGCAAAACCGACACCCGTCTTTTCGTTGTAAAAGGTGATCCATGGCACATCTGCCTCCATTTTTAAATCCGTAAGATCCGGCATTTCGGTAATATCGTAATTAATTACAGAATCCCGCACCACATCGTACCAGGCAGCATGCGTGATCAGTTCGCGCTTAATCACTATTTCGGCATTCCGCAAAGCGATACAATTAACTGTTTCATTGATTCTTAATACAGAAGAACTGGTAAAATATGACTTTCCCGGATAAAATTCGTACCTGACTGAAGCGTCTACCTGTGGTATATCGCGCAGATTTCCCCACACTTCACTTGAAGCTACAACCGGTCCGGAAAAGGATTTAACATTTTGTGGCGGTTTCCAGTCAGATGTATGTGTCCAGGGAGCCGGTGGCGCATAGATCTCAGGATTCCAGTGAATCGCGCCATTCGTCTCTTTTCTATGATACAATGGAAAATCAGGTCTGCTTTTTAAAGAAATCTGGTCGAGATGACCCGAATTCGGATGCAACACAACCGACATTAAATCGTTATCTATCTGAAGTCCCGGAGCATCACCCTGAACTCGCAAATCCGACAAATAAGTTTTAGCCATTGCATTTTCATTGTTGTAATAGACTAAAAATACACGGCTTGACTTAGCCGGAACATCGGCCAAAAAGGCCAGTCGGGCAGTAACCGTTGGAAGCCAAATTGGGACTTGCCGGGTAGGTTTGCCGTTTATATCAGGAGAAAGATCATCTTCTTTCAGGTATTCCTGGATATCAAATACCTGAGAAGAAACCTCAGTCAGCTGATGAGTTTCAGGATTTACAGCCATCACCCTGATTTCCCTTTTAAGATCCTTCGTCTCATCGGGATAAAAAGGGAGTAAAGCTTCAACGGACTCACCTTTCCGGTCTATTCCTGCAGTTTCACTTAATACAATTGACTTGTATCTCTTCCATGCAGGATCAAAAACCTGCACTCCTGAAGGTGCAGTCACCGTTTTAACAGCAGAGATAAAATTGTCATTATCGGCATTTTTGGCGGCCTTTTTCATCCTGACCGTTACCTTGACTTCGTATTTGGCTCCCGGCTCCCATTTGACCCAACCGACAACATAAGGATGGTTATACATGGAATTATCCTGCGCGAGACCGGCACCGGAAGGAGGTCTGTGAGTCAATACAGGCTTGTTCAGATCCTCCTTATCGGTTTCTTTGTGAAGATTGGTGAAACGGAGGGTCTTTCCGTTCACCGCAACCTCGACTTCCATAATAGACGGATAAGGAAGTTCCAGATCAGCCCTAAGAAAGTAAAAGGGAATTGCAGGGCAGGGATATCCAAGTTCCAGCTTATTGATTTTCAACTCTTCCTTGATTGCCCCGGAAACATTTAAGGTACCCGATAAGAGACACAAAAATGCGAAGCTTAGCAGCAGAAAATTAGTCTTCATTTTGGTTTCAATTATGTTTATAAATTTATAGTATTTGGTTTATTGCGCGGTGATCAGATTCCGGCTTCTCAATTCTTTCACTCCATTTTCCCATGGTCCGCCTGCACCCCACATATAGTAAGAAAAATACATTGTAGTTTTTTGGTAAATCGGAACCCATGGCTGAAATTCAGTATAATAATAATGTGCGTCACCATTGGATGGATGGTTCATCCACATATGCAGGAATAAGGGTTCGGTAACAGGAAAGGCTCCAACAAATGTGATGTCTTCTTTGGTATCATATCCGGCATTCCATCCTTCTTTAAGGAAGAATAATCTGCCATAATATTTTTCCGGCATCATTCTGTACTGATGAACTCCATCCTTTTCGGGGACTGAGAACACATCTTCCGGTCCATGTACTCCACCAAGTTCAAGTATGGGTTGCGGACCGATCACGTTGGCTTCGGGATTTTTAAAGGTAAGGGCAAATTGTATTTCCAAAAGCGGAGAATTTCCATAAAGGGTAAACGTTTTTTCAAGTTTATTACCGTAGTAATCGGCTGTCATCTTCAGCTGTACATAATCTCCTTCCTTTTTAACAATTTCAACATCATAAACTTTATGAGTTTCCATGCTGCCCTGTCCCAGAAAATCCTCAAAACCGCCGTAGGGATAGTAACCTCTTTTTCGGAACGCCCGTTTGTCATCGTTGGCTTTATCAGGCCAAAGTTTAAACAATAAGTTGTCGTGCCTTGATTTCACAATATATTCAATTACACGGGCTCCTGTTGAAAGCAGCGTAACCTGAACACTGTCGTTTTCCATTCTGTATTCCATGATGCCATCGCTGTTCAGATCCATCGGATATAAATACGGAGCGCCTTCTGCTTTTCCAACTCCTAACTGGCTGATATTCTCCAAGCCAAGAGCTGTTACCTTTACTTTATAACTTCCCGGAGGCACATTCAGATCGAAAGACAAATTCTGAAAGGTGCCTGTTTCTGCCATACATGATTTTGAAAGACTAAAGATCACCTTCTTGGGATTATCGTTGTCCAGTACCTCAACTTTCACAGGGAATGTTGGTTTTCCGGAAAAATTATGAACAGAAACCGGATAGACAACCTTTGGGGCATGGCCATAAAGCAGCTGCTGAACGGAAATTGCACGGGGAAGATCGAGCATTGTCAGGGTACTTTTTTTATTTGAACCCCATTGGTAATGGATTGCAATTGGATTGGATTTGCTCATTGCACCAGCCTGTGGATTGATCTTGAATTGCAATGTTTTTGATGTATTTGCCGGAAGATTTACCTGTGTGTTCAACGTGCCGGCCATTTTTAATTCAGGGGGAAGGACCAGTTCGAGTGTCCCTGAAACTGCGTGTGCATAGGTATTTGTAACGTTTACAGTAAGCTGATACTCTTTTGTCGAGGCTTCAAGATTAATCCGGTCGCCAAAATATTCTTCCATAAAAATACGGTCAAGAAGCAGTAATTCGAGCGCATTACGATACTGTGCAGGACCCATCATTTTTCCATTTCCAAGTATTGCAACTTCACGACGGTCCATTATGGCCTCCCACATCAGTTTTTTTGTTAACACCTCTCCTTTTTTCATAAACAGGACCATGCACGGAATTGCATCACTATCCAGCGTTCCGGTTGTAGTTACAAATGGTACTTCCTCATTATCAATCTGTTCTTTATTGCCTTCACCTGCAATATATCCGTCATAATGGTATGGGTCTGCGATAGTGTCATATACGGCGCGGAAAGCGAAACCTTCCTTTTCGTGAGCATATTTGATCCATGAATCTTTATCGAACATACTTTGAACCTGCAATCCGTCATAATTTTTACAACCATAGATTTGACCGCCAAAACCGACATCTGCAATAACTGGAAGATTAACTTTAGCTAACCAGTCAACCAGTTCTTTTTGTGCCAGAAAATCCATATAGCCACTAAAAGTAAACCAGGTATTCCCTTCATTCATCCCTTTGCCGATCACTTCCAACGGATGACCTGCGGTGCAGGTTACGCTTTTTAATAGTGTCTCCGCACCAAACCATCCGCGTCGCAAATCATATTTGCTTAAAAGGTTCTTTGTATCACTGATGAGCGTTGAAACTTTTTCTCTAAGAGCTTTATTTTTTGATAAAATCACATACAATTTCTTCGTGCCATTTTCAAGATAGAAAGCGTTTACCTCGGTAAAATCTTTCGCCCCGAATTGATGGCTTTTCAACTTTTCTTTCCATCCATCATCTTTCGGCAGTTTATCCGCTAGTATTTTACCGGTCTCCGAGTCGGGATCGGCCAACACCAAAACATTATCATTGGCTTGAGCCTCGCTCATTTTTTGAATAGTTGGCTGATCAAGAAGAATATACTGACTATTGATTAAACTATTTAAAAATCCTTCCTGCAGGCACAATCCCGGGATTTTTAAGTCCTCAGCAATATCTACCTTGCTCTGGGCAATTGTATATTCGACATTGGGAATTGCAATTTTAACGAGATTTCCGTAACGGATCCATTTACGATAACTGTCGTGCCAGTAGTTGGTATACCCGTTAAATTGGAATTCGGTTGTCACTGCGTTTTTATCCGGAGAAAATGAGCCATTGTACTTAAAACCATCCAGATTCTGAGAATTCGCAGTGCTGCCCGCTAAAAGTAAAAAGATCAGAGGCAACAGATAATAACTAGTAAAACTATTTTTCATATTCGCTGGTATTAAAATAATTAAAATCTTCAGGGTATTTTATAATGAATAAATTTACTTTAATTAATTGATTTCAAAATCAAGAGTTCAAATTAATGTGCGGTGATAAGATTACGATTTCGCAACTCATTAAGGCTCTTTTCCCATTTTCCGCCGGCTCCCCACATATAATAGGTAAAGTAGGAGGTGGTTTTTTGAGCGATTGGCACCCATGGCTGGAATTCATTGAAATCATAATGTGCATCTCCGTTAGATGCAAGATTTTGAAACATATGGAGAAATATCGGACGGGAAACAGGAAAAGCGCCGACAAAAGCGATATCTTCTTTAGGATCATACCCAGCATCCCATCCCTCTTTAGGAGAGATTACTTTTCCAAAATAAAACTCTGGTTTCATACGGTATTCTTTCAATCCATCCTTCTCAGGCACTGTAAATATATCACGTGTATCGTGGTTTTTTCCAAGGACAAGGATAGGTACAGGTGCAATTATATTTGCCTCCGGATTAATAAAAGTAAGAGCATACCGAACTTCAAGCAACGGTGAGTTTCCATATAATGTATATAACTTCTCCAGTTTATTACCAAAAAAGTCAGCTGTCATTTTTACACTGACACAATCTCCATCTTTCTTAATAACCTCAGCATTATAAACTTTATGTCCCTCCATACTTCCCTGACCAAGAAAATCCTCAAATCCTCCGACAGGATAATAACCTCTTTTTCGGTATTCACGTTTATCATCGGCAGGCTTTTCAGGCCACAGTTTAAACAGCACATTATCATTTCTCGATTTTACGAAATATTCTATGACCCTTGCGCCAGTTGCCAAAAGGACGACCTGAACACTGTCATTCTCCATTTTGTATTCGTCAACACCATCACCGTTCATATCAACAACCGTAAGTGTTGGGGCTCCCGCTGCATTACCAACACCCAGCTGACTCAGATTTTCAACTCCAAGAGCAGCAACTTTTACCTGATAATTTCCCGCCGGCACTTCCAGATCAAACAACAGCTCTCTGGATGCTCCTGTTGCAACGGAATATTGTTTTGAACTGCTATAAATCAACTTACCGGGATTATTTTTGTCAATCACTTCAACTGTCACCGGAAAGGCTGGCTTGTCGCTGAAATTATGAATAGTAACCGGATAGGACACCTTTGGAGAATGACCGTACAGCAGCTGATGGACAGAAATTGCAGGCGGAAGATCAATCATTGTCAGCGTGCTTTTCTTGCCGGTTTCCCATTTATAATGCACCGCGATTGGATTTGTTTTTGCCATTGCAGTCACTTGGGGTTGTAACTTAAATTGTAATGTCTTTGAACCTTCAGACGGAAGATCAACCTGAGCGGTGAGAGCACCAGCTATTTTCAATTCCGGTGGAAGTACAATTTCAACCGTCCCTTTAACTGAATGGGCATAGGTATTGGTGATGGTTATATTTAACTGATAGTCCTTGGTCGATGCCTCAAGATTTATCCTGTCACCGAAGTATTCCTCCAGGGATACACGGTCGAGAACCAGCATTTCCAAAGCATTGCGATATTGTGCAGGACCCATCATCTTTCCATTTCCGGTTACTGCAACTTCCCGCCGATCCAGAATTGCCTCCCACATTGCCGGCTTAGTCATCTGCTCCCCTTTTTTAATAAAAAGCACCATACAAGGGACTACATCTTCCTCAAGATAACCTGTCGTTGTTACAAAAGGAATATCCTCATTATCAATCTGTTCTTTATTGCCTTCGCCCGCAATATAACCGTTATACTGATAGGAATCAGCTTCCGGATCATGTACCGAGCGAAAAGTATAACCATTTTTTTGATGTGCAAAATTAAGCCATGAATCAAGGGTGTACATATTTTGAGGTTGTAATCCGTCATAATCCTTGCATCCGTAGATCGCTTGTGCACCAATATTTTTAACGTATCCGATACTTGATCCGACATCAGTTACAACAGGCAGATTTACTTTTGCAAGCCATGTCTCAATTTCTTTCTGAGCAAGAAAATCCATATAGCCGCTGAATGTAAACCAGGTATTCCCTTCATTCATTCCTTTACCGATCACTTCCAAAGGATGACCGGCTGTGCAGGTTACGCTTTTTAACAGTGTCCCTGTTCCAAACCAGCCCCGGTGCATATCGTATTCAGCCAAAAGCTTTTTAGTATTGTCGATGAGCTGAATAACCTTTTCACGTAGCTCCTTGTTTTTTGAAGCCACAACATATATCTTTTGGGTACCGTTTTCAAGGTAAAAAGCATTTACTTCTGTGAAATTTTTCGCGCCGAACTGATGGCTCTTCAGTCTTTCCTTCCATACATCAACCTTCGGAATTTTAACAATCAGTTTTTTTCCTGCTTCTGAATCCGGATCAACCGAGACCAAAACGCTTCCTTTTCCTGCAGCCTCACCCAGTGTTTTAAGTGTTGGCTGATCCAGAAGAAGATACTCCCCGCTAAAAAGTGAGCTTAGAAACCCCTCCTGCAGGGATAGTCCGGGAATCCCCATATCCTCCGCGAGTTCAATCTTGGACTGAGCAATGGTATAATCTAAATTGGGAAGCGCCATTTTGAAGAGATTTCCATAGGTGACATTCTCCCGGTACAGGTCCTGCCAGTGGTTCGTATAGCCGTTAAATTGAAAAGAAGTTTTCACGGCATTTTCCGCTGGATTAAATGACCCATTGTATTTATAGTTGTCAAGATTTTGAGCCCAGGTCGCGCTGCTTAACACGGCAAACAGAATTACAAGCAGGATATGACGCTTTTTGAAAGGTTGTTTCATAGCTATTAGTTTGTTTATAAAATGTTTGCAGATTATCGACGGAGATTAAACTCCATCAGTTTGGTAAATATAGCAATAGAAATTTAACCGGAAAAAAGATTTACTTTTTATTTTCGTAAGATATTAACTAATCAGGCAGAAAACAACCCAAAAAAGGCCGTTAAAAAACGAATAGTTGGACAACCAATTATTTGTCGGGACCAAATTATTCCTATTTTTGCAAAGAATCTTTACCCGAATTGTGGTTAAGGCTTTAAAAGCAATGGATTTAATTTATTAAAGTGTCAGATAAAATGAAAGTTTATAAATTCGGAGGAACTTCTGTCGGAACTATTGAAAACATGAGAACCGTGATGAACCTGATTGCAGACGGAGAACAAAAGTTGGTCGTCTTGTCTGCTATGTCAGGTACTACAAACAATCTGGTTGAAATTTCAGACTATCTGGCCAAAAAAAATAAAGAATCGGCATTGGGAATTATCAGTGCACTCGAAAAAAAATATTACAATGTTGTGTTCGATCTCTATTCAACAAAAGAGATGAAAGAACAGGGGAAAAGGATCCTTGAAGAGCGGTTTGAAGTAATCAAGTCGTATACTTCCGGAGTATTTCCGGAAGAAGGAGCGCGTGCCTTGCTGGCTCAGGGAGAATTGATATCAACCGCATTATTTACTCTGCTCATGCAGGAATCGGGATATAATACCTTGCTGCTTCCTGCACTCGACTTTATGAAAATTGATGGAGAAAAAATGCCGGACAGCCATTACATTAAAAACAAACTGAATAGTCTGTTAAAAAGCTCACCCAAGGCTGATTATTATATCACGCAGGGATTCATTTGCCGAAATGACGCCGGTGAGATTGACAATCTGCAACGAGGAGGTTCAGACTATACCGCCACTTTAATTGGTGCAGCTATCAACAGCGAGGAGGTTCAAATATGGACAGACATTGACGGATTTCACAACAATGATCCCCGTTATGTTGAGAACACAAAGAAGGTAGATACCCTTTCATTCAATGAAGCATCAGAGCTGGCTTATTTCGGAGCTAAAATTCTTCACCCTCAGACTGTTTTGCCGGCCATGATGAGTGACATTCCGGTAAGACTTAAAAATACCATGAACCCGCCTGATCCGGGCACTTTAATTACATCTGAGAGTAAAACAAAGGGAATTAAAGCCGTTGCAGCCAAAGATGGAATAACTGCTATTAAAATAAGGTCCGGAAGGATGCTTAATGCCTACGGATTTATTAAAAATATATTTGAGATATTCGAATTTTTTAAGACGTCAATCGATATGGTCACTACCTCAGAAGTAGCTGTTTCATTGACAATTGACGATCCAAAACATCTCGAAGAAATTATTGTTGAACTTAAGGAATACGGCAAAGTAGATATTGACCGTAATCAAACCATCGTTTGCATCGTTGGAAATATGATTGCTGAAGAAAAGGGGTTTGCGGCCAAAGTATTTACGGCGCTGGAAGATATTCCAATCAGGATGATTTCTTACGGTGGCAGCCGAAATAATATTTCTGTTTTAGTGAACAGCAACGATAAAAAAGCGACCCTTCAGGCGTTAAGTGCAAAGTTGTTAAATACATAATCAATTGCTATCATTTCAAATCCACTAAAGATTCAGATTCATCCGAATCTTTATGACAGCAGTTTTCGAAACTTAATACCGGAGTAGCATACATTTTCAGCCACAATTCCATGGCCTCAGCCCGGTCTTCGTTGACAAGTTTTAGTCTTTGGTGAGTTAATTCAATGAACAATTTCTGTTCATCCAGAGTATATAAATCGATATATTTATTACAATTATAATATAAATCGTAAGCAATATAATTGTTAGGGAAGAGCTTATAATTTCTGTAAATTTCACCATCAATGTATTCTGCAAAACGTTTTAAACGGTCATTAATGTTTCCCTCCTTCGAAATGCCTTTGAGAGCGCCTTTGTCAATAGGAACACCAAATTGAATCTGAATTCTGCCTTTCTGATTTTTCAGACCACTTACCATGCTGAGTAAGTCATCCTTTTCTGACTTTTGGAATTCCGGATCGGATTGACGGTGCAATAATTCGGCTACTTTTTCGTTTCCGCATGGCTCAATTTCGTAGGATATGGTCATTGGAACAATATTCAAATCCTTAAACCCCCGAACAAATTTTTTCGTGTTCGACATGTTTAACATTTTCAACAGGGCAGGCGAAGTGACATCCAGACCATCTTTGGAGCGTCCTTCACGTTGAGCAATCCAAATTGAGTTACCATTATTAGTGATCTTTTCCCTGATATAAGAGGAGAGTTGTTTTGAAGATGCAAGCATCTGTCTGACAGGAATATTTCTCTTGACTATAAACGAGCGATTCACTCTCGACAAGTCTTCAATCCATTGATATACAAGCAAATTACTCCCCATTGCAATCTCAGTGGAATTGTATCCATACTTGTACATCTCAAAATTCAGAAAGGCAGAATCAAGAACGATATCGCGGTGATTGGAAATAAACAAATAACTCTGGTCTTTTTTAAGATTTTCGAGACCGCTAACTGTCAATCCGGTAGTACTTGAAGAAATAATATTTTCAAGGAATGGAACCATAAACTTCAATTGAAAAGACTCCACATTTTGGGTCTGGCTCATTGCCTCTCTGATTTCCTGAATCTTTGTCTCATCAACAAAAAGGCGTTGAATTACTCTCAAAAAAACCGGATCAGCCAATAATTTGATCATTATTTGAGGCACTTCCTCATCGGTGTAAGGTCTTATTTCATCGAACTCATTCGAAACCAACATATTTTAGCAGTTTAATAGATCTTTAGTCTTGAAACAAATGTACAAAAATAGCAGTTCAATTGAATATCTGACAAAAAATCTTGCGTTTGGCCGAAATAATCCATAATCCTGCAGATCCGCTGCAATAAAATATCGGACTGCTGTTCAATGTCAATTAAAATCTGAAGTAAAGTAATCCTCTTAATTCGTTACGATTATTGCCTTCAGTAACATCATTGCCGGAGCCCCAGGAGGGAGCTCCATTGTGGATTGTCCGCCCGGATTTTAAATAAACAGTGATTCGCGAAGTAGGACTCCATTTAAGATTGAGATAGATTCTGTGCCCGCATCCATGAAACTCGGGTATTGAAAAGCTGTACAACAGATCATTCTCGAAGGTGTATATGCGTGAGTTATATCCCTCGGTATTAAACCAGGCATACCTCAGCCACATTTTTAATTGTGGAACAGGAGTATAAAGAAAATCCTGAAAGACAAGAAAACCTTCCTCACGAGTTGAATTGAATGAATATCCGGCATATTCGAATCGAGTGCGTAAAGTGACTTTATGGCTGACAACATATTGAGTATGAATCCGAAACTTAGTTGTCGTTTCATCGTAATCGGATGCAACACCAGTAATATCACCTGTTTTCTGAGGTTTCGACTCATATTTCCCCTTCAGATAAAATGACAATTTTGTGGATAACGCGACATCAAAACGGGCCATATAATCCCGTCCGCTCTCCGGTGCCATTGTGCTGTAAGTCAGCCATGGAAAATTATAAATATCCACATAGCATGAGATTTTTAGTTTTGGCAGAGGATACAATAAAATTCCGGTATATAAACCGGTTTCGTTTCGGTTTCCTGAGCTTTCGGATAGCGAACTTCCGTAGAATGTATGAAAACCAGGATCAAAATAACGAAAATAGGCCGACCAGCTTATCTGAGGATGTGCATGCCATACCAATCCCTGGACAATTCCCGGCTTTCCGTTTTTCGATAATCCTGCCTCACCAAAAAACTGAATACGGGATAAGGCAAGCTGATAATCGACCCCCATATTATAGTTTGCAGTACCCGAAAAACTATACGCTTTATAGGGAGCGTCACCCGGAAACATTGGCAAGCCAAATTGCTGATAAGCAAATAAAGCGCCGATTCTCAACCGGTTATATTTTAATTCAGCGTAGCCACCAGCCAATTGCTCATTTACACTTTTTTCATCTGCTATCTCGGATGAAGTCCTGTGATATCCTGATGTTTGAAGTGAAGTAAAGAATCGATCTCCCGTTTCAGAATTGGTATTAATATTGGCATCACGCATCTTGTTGGAATAAAATAAAAACAATTTAAACGGACCGGTACCCATCGTTGCAGCTATACCACGAAAAAATCGATTTTCATCGGTTGACGTCGAGGGTCTGACTCCTTGCGCCGATTTCATTATAGCGGTTGCATTACCCGATTTCCCCAATCCCGATCCGGCACCAAAACTCACCCCCTGTCCAAAACGCAACAAATAATCACCAATCGTGAGCTGACGAAGAAATTTTCCGGTTTTTAAGGAAATAAACCCGGAATAATAATCGAAGCCCCGCTTATTGCTTCCCTTTAAAAACTGTTCCCCAGGATCGTTATCGGTAATTAAGCCCAGCTCTAATTTTTCTGATATTTCAAGCTGATAACGGGAGTATAAAGAGATTGGCAAACCTGGATAAACTGCACCGTTTTCATCCGAAACTGATTTATAGCCTTTTGCCTGCGGGAAAGAGGTCTTTACCCTCATCATAACTTTGGATCGTAATCCTTTGCGAAAACTATTTATTGAATCAGCCGGAACATTAAAGATAATATAAGGAGTCAATGCAGCAATAATTTCCGGAGTAATCCCTTCCACTGCACCCAGTTCATAGTTCGAAACAAAAAAGCCATTTTGTTTTCTGTACGCGATAATATCCTGTATCTGTTTAAAGTCCAAAATATTGAGCTGATCCAACTCTTCAGGTGCAGCCATATTGATATTTAACGGATGTTCTGAATTTTTGGCAAGATCCTCAAGCAGCGCCGAGTTATCAATATCCACTTCATCCGACTCAGCAATCGACTCAATAACTTCTTCCATAAGTGTCTCCTTACGATCTTCGATGATTTGGGGAAAGCCATATTCGAAAATTACCATAAATAACAGAAGTAAATATTTTGTTCTATAGTTCATGTGAATATAATTTATTCTTTTTGCATAACCGAGCCTTCTGTATCGGGGCACACACCAAAGTCAAAGATTTAATCCCAGCGAAATTGAAGGAGTGTATCCTAAAGTTTCGTGATGCACTATTGCAGCATCAACCAGTACATTTTTAAATCGATAGCCAAAACCGGCTGAATGCTGAATCGGTTTACCTGAAAGAACAAACCGAAGGGAAAAAGCCTCTGTAAATTTATATTCAAGACCTGTACTGATATTTAAGGGCTTATCAATATAATATGCCACAGCACCGACAAAAAGAAGGTTTTCGGATCCCTTTAATGCGATGCCGGAAGTAAAACCAACCGGAAGGTTCGATTTAAGATTAAGGGACTCAATTGAGGCACGTGAAGGATTGAAAATATGCAAACCAAATGTCAGATTACTGGTAGTTTTGTAAATCACACCAAAATCGACGAAAAAAGCGCCTAAACTCTTCTGTTGCTCAGGAAAACTGGTTAAAAAATAGTTGAACCGGATACCGGCAGAAAATTTTTTGCCCAGTGATTTAGCGAATGCCAAACCAAAATGTGTTTCATTATAACCATTAATACCTTTCTGTTGCAAACTTAATGCAAAAGCAGAGACCGGCGATGGAGCGACAATTACAAGTGACTTTTGTGCAAACCCATCAATCATGAATGGTTGACGATAATCAACCGCAAGCGTAAAATCAGTAATATAAGCAAGAGCTGCCTGATTATTAAAAACAGAAAAAGGGGAGATAAGAGCAACACCTGCATTCCCAAGAGATACTTCTTTCGCTCCAATCTGGGTTTCCTCTCCGATTGAAAGACCCTTCAGGAGAGAGATGAATAACACGGCAAGTGTTAGAAAACCAGATTTCAAAATGGTTCGCTTCATTCAGATTCGCATAACCAAAACGCAAATACCTCCAAGCAACAGGTTTAATTTTAATAGGGATGCAGTTAAACCTTGAAGGAGATTATCGTATGATCACCTTATCTAATTTACAAAAAAATAATTTAAAAAACAGACTTATTAGTTGGTTTTAAATGGATATTTCACCTTTGACAATTCAGCGTTTGCCTCGACAATCTTACTTTTAAGGTTTTCCTTAAAAGTGATAAGTCTGGCCATTAGAATTTCATCACCCGACGCAATAATCTGAGCTGCAAGGATTGCAGCATTACCAGATCCGTTGAGCGCTACTGTTGCTACCGGAACACCCGGAGGCATTTGAAGTATCGCCAAAATAGCGTCCCATCCTTCGAGACTCGATTTAATAGGGACTCCGATTACCGGAATCGGAGTCATTGCCGCAATTACACCCGGCAAATGTGCCGCCATTCCGGCTGCTGCGATGATTACCTTAATTCCCCGGCCATAAGCACCCTTGGCAAATCTTTCAACCTCTTCAGGGGTACGGTGAGCAGATAACGCATTCATCTCGAAGGGAATTTCAAAATCATTTAAGATCCGGGCAGCGCCCTCCATTACAGGAAGATCTGAAGTGCTTCCCATAATAATACTCACTTTTGGATTCATAATTGATCAAAATATTTGGTTCGGTAAATAACTTTTTACTATATTTACAAAAATAAGCTTTTTTACATAATCGAAGTCAATTACTGGTGGACCTCTGATTATTTTTCGTATTCGGGATAAAAGAATTTCTATCTTTGCATGCTTAATTCCAGCCTCACAGAGGCATTCCGAATTATAATTAGTTAATGTTCAATAATCAGGTATGATTTCCCGCTTCGGGTATTAAAAAGAGACGCATGAAACGAATTAAGCTTTGGGAAAAAGAGTTTGAGATTTCCTTACCATACGAAGACATTCAAACAGCCATCACCCTGATGGCCGAAAAAATGGTGAAAGATTTGGAAGGGAAAGAAACTCTTTTCATTTGTATTTTGAATGGAGCGTTCATGTTCGCCTCTGAATTAATGAAAAAGGTTGAACTCACCGATGCTGAGATCTCATTTTTAAAGCTGGCCTCGTACTCCGGTACAAATTCCACTGGAGAAGTTAAAGAACTTATCGGGTTAAACGAGGAGGTAGCCGGCCGCACAATTGTTATTCTGGAAGATATTGTTGACAGTGGTCATACAATGAGGGGGGTTAAAAATCAATTGATCCAAAAAGGAGCAAAAGAGGTAAAAATTGCAACGCTGCTTTTCAAACCCGACGCCTTAAAGGTTGAACTCACGCTTGACTATGTTGGACTTGTTATTCCAAACGATTTTATTGTCGGATTTGGATTAGATTACGACCGTCGCGGACGGAATTTCAAAGATATTTACACGCTTGTACAAGAATAATTAAAGAATTAAAAAACACAAAAATGCTTAATCTAGTGCTATTTGGCCCTCCTGGAGCGGGAAAAGGTACTCAGGCAATCTTTTTAGCTCAATTATTCAATTTAGAACATCTGTCCACAGGAGATCTTTTACGTAAGGAAATTGCCGCGAAAACGGAACTTGGTCATATTGCGGCCGAACTCATCGACAGAGGTGAATTAGTGTCTGATTCCATCGTCATTTCAATGATTGAAGCCAGATTAAAAAAACGAAAAACAACAGTTGGCTTTATCTTCGATGGATTTCCAAGAACGGTGACTCAGGCTCAGGTTCTTGACAAACTCCTCCAAAAACATCATTCAAAAGTTTCAGTTATGCTTTGCCTCGTAGTCGGGAAAGACGAATTAATAGCTCGTCTGTCCAACAGAGGACTCACTTCAGGCAGATGTGATGATTTGGAAACGAAAACTATTGAACATCGGATTGACATTTATAATGACAAAACAGCTCCGCTGATCAATTATTATGAAAGTCAGGGAAAATACCATCCAATTAAGGGTACAGGACCAATTGAAGAGGTTACTGCACGGTTAACGGAAACAATACAAAGCTTTTTCAAAATGCCTGCATAAAAAACGCCGATCCTTATCCAGCTAACAGAAACCTTGTATACAGGGATATTTAAAACCCAATATACAAGGTTTTTACATATTTATCCAAATGAGTAATCCTAAATCAATAACTTAAAAAGACAAAATCATCCGTTTTTGTCATCCCCTGATCCGTTAAAATAAAAAATGAAAATGAAAATATTTGGATTAATCTTACTGTTATTTATTACAAATCACTCATTCGGACAGCTAAAAACCGGTCTGAGGTTTGTGATGGAAGGCGGAAGCTCAATTACAACCTTGAAACAAAAGGAGGGCTCAATTTACACCAGCCTTTCCGTTAGCGGATTACCTACAGTTAAAATCTGGGATAAATTGCAACCTTCGGCCAACTTTGGGGTCATTTTAGGAAGCATTGGCTGGCAGTTTAATCCCTGGATATTCGTTGGGATGGGAACCGGATTGAAATATTATTATGACCAATCGGACGGCGATCTTCCCGTTTTTACCGATTTACGCATCAATTTTCTAAACAGAAAAGTCTCTCCTACCCTTTCATTTAAAGGTGGTTACAACCTGGCAGACAATCTGTTTGGCGATATATCAACAGGAATTTGCTATTCCATTTTACCGAAAACCTCCCTCCTTCTGAATTTAGCGGTAACCAACTACCGGTTTGAATCTACCCTCACCACGCTGGCAGGATTTTCTGATAAATATCCTTACAGCTACGACCCTGGCAAGGTCGAGAATATTGTGATAAAGAACTTTTTCCTTCAGTTCCGGACGGGATTAATATTCTAAGCACCTAACTGCCTGTAAGATGTGACTATTGTAGATTCAATTTAAGATAGTACCTTTGCCGTTTAATTAATACCCAAAAATGGATTCGAATTTTGTTGATTATGTTAAAATAATGTGCCGTTCAGGACATGGGGGTCCGGGGTCAAGGCATTTCCGACGCGAGAAATTTTCGCCTAAGGGTGGGCCCGATGGTGGTGACGGCGGACGCGGAGGTCACATCATTCTGCGCGGGAATAAGCAGATGTGGACACTTCTTCATCTTAAATACAGAAAACATATCATAGCAGAATATGGTGGCTCAGGCGGAGCTTCTCGCAGTACCGGAAAAGACGGGGAAGATATCTATCTTGATGTACCGTTGGGAACCATAGCGAAAGACGCTGAAACAGGAGAAGTACTTTTTGAGATCAACACAGAGGGTGAAACTATAATTATTGCCAAAGGAGGTCGCGGCGGACAAGGCAACACTCACTTTAAATCATCGACCATGCAAACTCCCCGCTTTGCTCAGCCAGGCGAGGATCTTGAAGAGGGCTGGAAGATACTGGAGCTTAAAATCTTAGCTGATGTTGGTCTGGTTGGCTTCCCGAATGCCGGAAAATCAACTTTACTCTCAAAAGTTTCAGCAGCTAAGCCTGAGATTGCAGATTATCCCTTTACTACACTTGTACCCAATCTGGGAATTGTTGCTTACCGTGGAGACCAATCGTTTGTGATGGCTGATATCCCGGGAATAATCGAAGGGGCACACGAAGGCAAAGGACTGGGATTAAGATTCTTACGCCATATCGAGAGAAATTCAATCCTTTTATTTCTGATACCTGCCGACAGCAAAAATCATTATGACGAATACCAGATTCTTTTAAATGAGCTTCAGCAATTCAACCCTGATCTTCTTGATAAACAACGCATTGTCGCAATATCAAAAAGCGATCTTCTGGATCAGGATCTGATGAATGACATCAGCAAAGAGATGAAAGAAATTCCTCACATTTTTTTCTCTTCGATCTCAGAAAGTGGGATTATGGAACTAAAAGATATTATTTGGAAATCACTCAACAGCTAAAAAAAAGGATAGTATGGGAATTCTGGATCTGTTAAAAAGCTGGGATAAAGATCTTTTTCTTTTTCTGAACGGCATGCACAGCCCCTTATGGGATTATTCCATGACTTTATTTACGCTAACCCCTACCTGGACACTTTTTTATGGAACAATTATTATAATTATTGTAAATAAATACAACAAAAAATCCCTCTTTATTATTTTTGCACTTGCATTGCTGATTTTATGTGCCGATCAGTTTTCAGGTATATTGAAACACACCATCCAACGTCTGCGTCCTTCTAACGACCCGATTATTGGTCAACTCACTCATGTATTTTTCAACAAGGGAGGGGCGTTTGGATTTGTGTCGGCTCATGCTGCCAATACATTTGCAATTGCCACTTTT
>CAYHDA010000025.1:0-23970 GCA_964355145.1 uncultured Mariniphaga sp. | reverse complement strand
CACAAAAGCCTGGCTCTGACACTGCAATTGTTCCAGTGAGTAAACATCGCATAAAAGCAGTAGTCGACATCTACGGTCCAATTGATCTGACTACTGAGTATGCGCAGCATCAGTCTCTGGTGACTTCATTTATTTCTCATCCTTACAGTGAGACACCCGAACTATACAGGGAGGCATCACCTATCCAATATCTGGATAAAAATGATCCTCCCACGATGATTCTCCATGGAACTTCCGATGATCTGGTTCCAATCAGTCAGTCAGATCTGTTAAAAGCGCATCTGGATAGTCTTGGCATTCCCAATGTATACTATAAAGTTCCCCTATGGCCTCATGCTATGGATGTTGTGGAACGGGTAAATGATTTTTCACAGCTTAAAATGGATGAATTTTTCAAACGTTTTCTTAAATAATCAATATGCAAAATAAAAAATGGTATCCCTGGCTGGTTGTAGGCTTGTTATGGTTTGTGGCATTGCTGAATTATATTGACCGGCAGATGCTTTCGACAATGAAACCATCAATGATGATCGATATTGCGGAGCTGGAAACAGCTGCAAATTTTGGACGGCTGATGGCTGTTTTTCTTTGGATCTATGCCCTGATGAGTCCAATATCCGGCATTATTGCCGACCGGCTTAACCGGAAGTGGCTGATTGTTGGCAGTCTGTTTGTTTGGTCGGCTGTAACTTTGATGATGGGTTTTGCCAAAACATTTGACCAGCTTTACGCTCTTCGCGCACTGATGGGAGTCAGTGAAGCTTTTTATGTGCCTGCCGGATTATCGTTGATTGCTGATTATCATCAAGGGAAGAACCGTTCTCTGGCCGTTGGTCTTCACATGACCGGCATTTATCTGGGGCAAGCCCTTGGCGGTTTTGGTGCGACAATTGCCGGCAATTTTTCATGGCAGACCACTTTTCACGTTTTTGGATTAATTGGTATGCTTTATAGTGGGGTATTGATTTTGTTTTTAAAAGAGAAAAAAGCTTATACACTTGATCCGACCCGTGCCAATACTATCTGGAAAGGATTTAAGGAAGCATTCAGGGGAGTAGGTGTATTATTGGGAAATGTCTCTTTCTGGGTCATTCTTTTTTACTTTTCTGCTCCGAGTTTACCTGGCTGGGCGACTAAAAACTGGCTTCCAACTCTCTTTGCCAATAATCTGCATATTGATATGGCTCAGGCCGGGCCTCTTTCCACAATCACGATTGCGATGTCGGCTTTGATAGGCGTTCTTGTCGGTGGGGTACTGTCGGACAGGTGGATGTTGAGCAACCTACGGGGGCGCATTTTTACCGGAGCGATGGGATTGGGATTGACTGTTCCTGCTGTCTTACTGATCGGATTCGGTCACACTTTCCTGCCTATTATGATCGGTGCATCCATGTTTGGGTTTGGGTTTGGAATGTTTGATGTAAATTGTATGCCAATTTTATGTCAGTTTGCCTCGCCGCGTTACCGGGCTACCGGGTATGGGCTGATGAATATGGTCGGGATATCGGCGGGTGCCGTGATTACCACCTTTTTAGGAAAATCTGCAGATTCGGGAAATTTAAGCCGGGATATTGCGGTACTGTCTATTTTTGTCTTGGCTGCAATTGTTTTGCAATTGTCATTGCTGCACCCTAAAACGGCCAATCAAACAGACGATTAGCATAATAATTCGGGTGTTTTAAGATTGCAATCATTGAGAAGCGGGAAAAATCGATTTGTAAATATTTGTTAATCAAACTTATAAAAGCTTAAAATATTATTGTGCAATTTTCCCTTCAATCCATTGATTCCTCCTATTTTATTTTTAGATTTGTCAAATTAAATTATCTATATCCATAGAATTAAACTATTAATGTTTTTCAAATGAAAAAATACTTGAAATTAGCTGGCCTGTTTACACTTGGGCTGATATTTTTTGTTGCTTGCAAGAAAGACACTCCTGCACCAACAGCATCTTTTACTTCTGTGGTCGTTGGTAATGTGGTTACTCTTACGGCAGAAGCCACCGATTACTCAAAATATGAATGGGATTTTGGGGATGGCAGCTATATCTCTACAATTCATACTCCGGTTCATATATATTCCTCATACGGAAGAGATTTTACCGTTACTTTGACTATAAAAGGCCCTGGAGGCGAGGTTACTGTTTCTAACAAAGTAACAATACCTCCAAAAACTAAATTGCAACTGCTCACAGGCGGTACTGGTACAAGCAGCAGAAAATGGCGGTTAAATTCCAATTCTCCCACTTTTTCAATTGCAACTGCAAATGCTGCTTTGTCACAAGTTGCCAGTTATCCGGGCGGTATTCTGGCCAATATCGGAATGAGTAAGGTTTATACCGATGAATTTGTCTTTAAAGCCGATGGTACATTAACTATCAATTCTAAAGGTGGCGGAATTTTTGCAAGTTATTATTATTGTGCACTAAATGGTAAAGCTACAAGTGTAGTTTATGCTCCAATTGGATTGGCATATACTGCTGCTTTCACAACTCCTGCTGGTGCTACCTTCGCGATCAACGAAAACAAGAACTACACCATCTCTACTCCCGCAGGTGATGTAACATACCCGGGTGTAATGACTTTAAGTTTTACAAAAGGCGGATTTTTAGGTCTGATGGATTTCACGAGCGAATGTATCATTACTTCATTGACCGATGCTTCGATGTCAGCCGTTCTCTTTTACTCTGCTGTCGCAACGGGTAAACCAACCTATGCGTTACAGGTTACTTTTGAAGTAGCTCCATAATACAACTAAATACCGGCAGTTAATCTGCCGTACAAAAGAGGCCGCTGATCATCAGTGGCCTCTTTGCGTTTGCATAGGATTCTCAGGTTTGAAGGAATCAGTTGAAAATAAGGTTTTTGAAAAAAATAATTCTTTAAAATACAGCTTAGGAATTTGTTCCCCCTCAACTTTTTCATGTGATCCGTTTGAAGGATAGATGCAGTATGACCAAAAGGATGGAGCAATGGTAAAAGGCAATTACCCCGGAAAAGTAACATCTATAAATTTCAGGATGCTACCCTTCCGGGGTAAATGAATTCTGTTAAGTTTCTTTGCGGAGCCCTGATTATTGGATCAGGATTGGTTTGCCCAGGCCGATTTTTTCGAGTTCATCAAGCTGTGTCCTGGCGTCTCCTACTATGACATAATACATTTTGGAAGGATCGATGTACTTATTGACAATTTCCAGCTGCTTTTCAACGGTGAGTGCTTTTACGAATCCCTCCTCTTTTTTGATGTAATCGGCAGGTAACCCATACGATGACATAACATTCAGCATTCCTAACAAGCTGCTGATTGTCTCAAAACGCAACGCATTGCCTTTGATAAGGGCATCTTTTGTGAAATTGATGTACTCCTGTGGCATCGTTTTGCGATATTTCTCCATCTCGGTTTTGAATATGGATACTGATTCAAATGTTGAGTTGGTCCGCACCATTGAGGAGGCTGAAAAAATACCATAATCTTTTGATCCCGAGAAAGAGGAGCGTGCTCCATAAGTAAAACCCTTTTCTTCTCTGAGAATTAGGTTGAATATTCCGTTGAAAGATCCGCCTAATTTGTAGTTGGCAACATGAGCAGGGTAGTAATCAGGGTTCGTTCTTGGCATCGAGAGGCTTCCAATCGTTATGATAGATTGTTTGGCGCCGGGAACATCGACAAAATAAATTGCTGATTTTTCAGAAGCAACAGGGACTTTAACCGCTGGTAATACCACTTTTTTTGCATGCCATTTTTGATCAAGACCTGCAAAAGCTGTTTTAACTCTAGCCTGATCAACATCGCCTGCAACGATAAGTTTGGAAATTGAAGGAGAAAAGAAGGTGTTGTAATAACTTTTCAGGTCATCGATGGTGATAGAACTCACTGACGCTTCATTTCCTGAAGCCTCAATAGCAAGTATATTGTTTTCTCCGAACAGTAGTTTGTTAAAAATTGTCGCAGCAAGATAGCTGGGATTCGCCTGATTCCGCTTAAGTGTATTAATAACACGGCTCTTTGCGAGCGTAAATGACTCCATATCCCATCTTGGCTCAAGAAGCATTTCCTCAACCAGCGCAATGGTCTTTTCAAAATTACTGGTCAATGTGCTTACGTCTATTGAAATATCGGAATTATTGGCAGAAATTCTGATCGAAGCACCCAGAAGTCCGATGGCTGCCTCAAGTTGTTCAGGCGTTTTGTTTTTTGTGCCCTCATTCATTACCGATGCAACAAGGTTAGCAAGACCGGCTTTTGCAATGGTTTCAGCCATGTGGCCGCCATCAATTACAATCGAATATTGAACAAGAGGCATTTCGTGCTGTTGGATTCCCCAGGATTTCATTCCGTTACCTAGAGAAGAGGTCCATACCTGCGGAAGGTTTAGTAAAGGATCCGGTCCGACTGCAGGCATCACCATGCGATCGAATTTTGTTTGAGTCAAAACAACTGGCTCTTGAACGGCGACAGTTGTTTTTACTTCAGCGGCATGTGCGACGTCTTCTTCTACAATTCCGGCGTTGAGCGATCCTTCAGAAATCAAATTTACTTTCCCTTTCGGCACAAAGCTTGTTTCGATAAATTTTTTCCCTTTGATATATTTCTGATAAACATTTTTAATGTCTTGCATCGTTACTGCCTGGGTAGCGGCAAGGTCTTTTTTATAATAAGAAGGATCTCCGGTATAAACAGCATATTGGGCAAGCTGAAAGGCTTTTCCTTGAACGCTGGCTATCGAATTGTAGAATTGTGTTTCTTGCATGGCTTTGATCTGTGTGAGATCATCCTCGGTAAATCCATCTTTCTCAAATTTTTCAAATCCCTCAAAAATGGCCTTTTCTACTTCGGTAAGTTTTACATCCGGATTGGCACCCACTGAAATCATAAAACTCCCGGCCATCTCCTGTGATCTGTTCCTGGCCATCACACGCGAGGTTAGTTTTTTATCTTTTACTAAAACAACGTAAAGTGGTGATTTTTTGGTCCCCGAGAGAAGTTCTCCTAAGAAATCAAGTGCATACGAATCTTTTGAAAATTGTTCTGCAGATGGGAACACCATAGTAAGCTGAGGCGCTTTGGCAAAATTATCTTCGTGATATAACTTAACTGTTGCTGGCAGTGACACTGGCATGGCGACCCTTTTTTCAACGGGTTTTCCCGCCGGGATCTCTCCATAATATTTTTCAACCAAAGCCTTTACTTCAGCCTTGTTAAAGTCACCCGAAATAACAAGTGTGGCATTATTCGGTACGTAATATTTAGCATGAAATGCCTTTACATCCTGGATGGTGGCATTGGTCAGATCCTCCATATCACCGATCACTGTCCAGCTATAGGGATGGCCTGCAGGAAAAAGATGTTTAGCAATTATACTTGAATTAAATCCATAGGCAGCATTATCAACACTTTGGCGTTTCTCATTCTGCACGACATTCTGCTGGTTTGTCAATGCTGATCTTGTAACAGTATTGGTTAAGTATCCCATCCTATCTGATTCCATCCAAATTGCCACTTCAAGTGCATTTTTTGGTACGATTTCATAATAGTTTGTCACATCCTGACTCGTGCTGCCATTGAGTGTTCCGCCGGCTCCCTGTACTATTTTAAATAGCTGATCTTCACCAATATGTTCTGACTTCTGAAACATCATGTGTTCAAAAAGATGTGCAAATCCTGTCTTCCCAACAACTTCACGACTCGATCCAACATGATAGTAAACAACCTGAGCTACAATTGGATCCGATTTGTCAACATTAAGTACAACCGTCAGACCATTTGGTAAAGTATACTTTTCAATTGGGATGGATAAGCTTACCGCCTTGACCTGAGCCAGGCATGACAAATTAACAACGATCGCAAAGATCATAATAAGCGCAATGAATTGTTTCATGTTTAATTAATTTTAAAGAAGATTAAAACAAAGTATGGGGATGTCGAAAGTTAAGAAATGGCTTAGTTAACAAACGAGTGCCAAATTTAACAATATAAAAGTGACTGAATTATGACTTTAATCACCAGATTTAAGGCTGCTGAAAACCTAATTCACAGAGAATTACTTAATTCTTCTTTCAGCTGATTGACTAGTGTTTTCACAGATACGATCTCGGTACAACGGTAAGCATTACTGCCGGCGAATACAAACGCATTTTGCAGCCGCCCTTTCGATGCATCGGCCAAAACCCTGGCAATACAAAACGGCGCAGTACGCGGATTACAGGATCTTAAACAGTGATGCGGACATCGGAACGGAATTGTTTCACCTTGTGTCACTCTTTGTGTAAATTCATTCAGAATAACCCTTCCCGGCAATCCTACCGGACTGTGAATTACGGTAACATCTTCCTTTTTAGCAGTAATATAGGCTTGTTTAAAATCTTCGTGAACATCACATTCATGGGTGCAAACAAACCGAGTTGCCATTTGCACACCCGAGGCCCCGATCTTCAAAAATCTGGCAATATCTTCACCGTCAAAAATACCCCCTGCGGCAATAACCGGAATTGTTTCCTCAAGCGTAGCTACATAATCAACTAATTCCTTTACCAGATATTCAAGCGACGGTGTTTTCTCATTTACAATATCATCAAAAGAAAACCCAAGGTGTCCACCGGCCATCGGGCCTTCGAGGACTACCCCATCAGGAATTTTGTTGTAATTTTGTTTCCATTTCCTGTAGATAATGCTAAAAGCTCTGGCTGACGAAACGATCGGAATTAATTTAATTCCCGAACCGGCTGTTTGTTTAGGTAAATCTAGTGGTAAGCCCGCTCCGCTGATGATCATATCAACTTTTTCTTCAACACAAACCTTTACAAGATCTTCATAGTTCGACAGGACTACCATTACATTCACACCTATGACTCCATTGGAAAGGGAACGGGCTTTTCTGATTTCAGCTCTTAAGGCCTGATTGTTAACCTCTGCAAATTTTGATGCGGTTTCATCCTCGAAAGCACCCAGACCAACACTTGCAATAATTCCAGCACATCCTTCATTCGCAACTGCCGAAGCAAGTCTTGAGCCTGATACTCTTACGCCCATTCCTCCCTGAATAATCGGAGGGTTAATTTCAAGATCGCCGATTTTTAGTGTAGGTATTCTATTCATATTCATGGCTTTGCATATTAATTAATAAACCTGAATCAAAATTAATATCTATTGATAAAGATATTTAACACTATAGTTTTACTGCTAATCCAAAGATCGTTCGCTCTAAGGCAGAACAAAGATAATCATCCAACTGTATTTTTGGATCTGAAAAGCAGAGAAACTTTAGATGTGGTCAGTGGAAGAACTCCGCATTGAATTAGAAACAGACTTCAATGCAGTCGAGAGGCAAGCGTCCATCGAACGATTCAAGGAAAACGGAATGTGAGCCACGACCGAGGAATTTTGATTTAAATACGACTGAGGAATTTCCCGGCTGTTCTTTTTTCAGCAATACATTGCCAGCCAGATGACCGTCAATATAAACGGACACAGAACCGAACAAAGGACCTTTTGGTGAAAATAACTCAAATCGTGTTCCTTCAAAATTCCATTTTGCAAATGCCTTATCTTTTTTGGAAATAGCACCCTGTCCATTTTTAAATGCCGGACCCTTAATAAATTCCCAGTCGGTGTCCTGATTTCCGGAATTCAGCAAGGCTTCGTAATAGCCGTAAATAAGTTTTCCTTTTGTAGCTTTTCCTTTAACTTCAAATTTGCTGACTTCCAGATTACTGCGAGGATTCAGCTTTATTCCGACTACCCCGGGATTGTTGTCAAGTGAACCATTCCAGCATTCCTGCCCATTAATGGCAAGTGAATAAGTTCCTTTTTGCTTTTTCAATTGAAGCCGGTTTTGTATATCATTGTAATTCTGAATCAAACCTGAATCAAGTGTTAAGGCTTTGTCTGCTTGAAAGGTTTTAATTTTCCAGCTTGTTCGCGATATTTCGATTGCTTTGTATTCACCCGGTTGGTGATCAAAAGAAAAATTACCCCAGGTGTCTTTGATGTCAAGTGGTTTATGGAAATCCCAGAGGAGCTGCATCGTTCCGGTGAGGTTAAAATCCACTGCTAATTCATTCAGATCAATCCCCTTTTTGAGATAGGTAAAGGAACTTCCTTCGTGGGCAGACAGTTTGAACCCGAGTGGATTAAAGAGATGATTCCATGAAGCTTTAGCTAAATTAACAGTGCCAAAATTCGCTTTGTTTTTTGAAGGAAACATCACAACGATCGAATCCGAATCATCGACAAATCCCGTGATTGTTTGTCCCCAGATTCCTGCGTATTCGTTCGCGGCATTAGTGGAATGCCAGAATGAACCGGCGCTGAATACTTCCCATTGAAGGGGGTTCATTATATTTTCTATCTTAACTCTGTTTACGAGCTGATAATTACGGTTTGCAGCAACCGATGTGGCTGGGAAATACGCATATCCATCATGGGTGAATGCGGGAAAGTACTCCATAAGTGGAGGATAATCCGATTTGCCTTCCACGTTTTTAATGAATACGGGATCGGTGTACGGCCCTTCCGGTTTTGGTGATGTTGAAGCGACCAAAGCCCAGCTTCGCGAAGGTGCTGTATCCATCATATATAGTATGACCCAGTCGTTCTGACGTTTGATCAGCATAGACGCATACATTCTCCAGTACTTGTTTAGCAGAGGCTGATCACGGTATTGAGTATTTATTTTTAAAGGTTTCTGAGATACAATAAACGGACCCTCAGGTTTGTCGGCTACAGCATAACCGATTCCGCTTTCACCCATCTCTTTCCAGGAAGCCTTTGTTGAAACCCAATCGAAGATCAGGTGGTATTTCCCTTTATCAAAAACGACCATCACATCGGGTGCCTGAATGTTCAGGGAATCGTAACAGATCAGATTCAGTGGAAATAAATCGCCTGTCTTTTCCCATTTTTTTCCCCGGTCTGATGATTTATAAATGGCACAATTAAAATTTTTTGTAGTTGAATCACTGGTCATCGCATAGTTTCGCCGGTACTCGCCGATATATAAGTACCAGTTTTTGCTGACCGGATCGCTGAAGAGAAAACCGTTGACAGGCCACTCCATTCCGTCGCGTCCTTGGTAAACCGGATTATTTGGAAACCGTTCGAAAGCATCCCATGAAGGGCTGCCGAAAGCGAAATGATGCGACCAGCTAGTTTTAGCACTTGATGAAGCAAAATCCTTGTTCAGCTTGCAGGATTCAAATAGTATAAAAGCTGTAAGAATAGAAAATAAGATATATTTTTTCATGCGCGAATATATTTTTACAGGCATTGATCTTTCGTATCCCCGGAATTTCTTACAATAAAATTAGCCGTAGTAAATGATATTTAATACTATTTGGTTAATACAATTTGGTATTCTCCCGGTGAGGCAATAAATACGGCTCTTCCGTCGATTATTCCACCACTTTTGATGCCGGCACAGCTAACTGCCTGAAAGTCATTTATTGTAACTTTCGCCGGGTTGGATCCCGGCAGGGCTATTTCGGCTTTTGTGTTTTCAGGAACAACTACATAAAGTTTGAACCTGCCGTCTTTCTCCACTTTCCATTCTGCAACTATCGGTCCAAAAGGTGAGGAGACAACACCTTTGGCCCATTCCAGATCACAGGGGTTCGGACGGACAGAAAATGTTTGCCAACCGGCGGTGACCGGCTCTAAACCAAGCACTTTCTCAGGCAGGAGTGCTGTTGGTCCCGAACACCACGCATGTGAAGTGGTTCCAAGATCGGTTGTCCAATGTTCGATGTCCCAGGCTTCATGCCATGCGCCGTTAAAAAAAGGCGATTTCATTTGGTCACCCCAATATTGACGGATAAAATCAAGCGCCCATTGTGGTTTTCTGTCGAATGCGGAATGCACCACATAATAGGAGAATGATTGTTCACTTTTACGGTTTTCAGCAGCAATCGCATTAACTATATTTTCTTTTTCATTATCATTTACCAAACCATAAAGCAGTGCATAGACCTGAGTTTGCTGACTGCATTTTTCAACCCCGTAACTATCCGTAAAGCGACGTTTATCAGGTGACCACAGCCATTTTTGGATATTGGCTTTAATTTGTTCAGCCTGTTTTGTCCATTGAGCAGCTTGCACAGGATCAGATGCCAGATTTTGAGCAATATAGGAGGATTGTTTTAGCGCTTCATAATAAAGGCAATTCAATCCGGTAACCTCGTCACGCTGATCCATCGGGTAAGTATCCGGGTGATCAAGTACAATCCATCCCGGAATTTTTGCCAATAGCCCATGCTCTTTTCCAATGTATTGGTCGAAATGAGCCATAAGCTTTTTAAGATTAGGATAAACCTGTCTGATGAGATCTGTTTTCCCAAAATACCGGTAATATTCACTTAGCATGATCACCCATTCGAATTCATAATCTGCAACATAAGCCGATGTGCCTTCACCCAAAAGCCAGTCTGTGGGATATCGCGAACGGATAGAACCATCAGTTTGCCAGCGTTGCGACCATGCCCCTGAAAGAATATTATAACGAATCAGCAATTCGGAACTCATCCCAAAAGGATAAAAGGCATATTTTTGCAGATAACGGGTGTCGCCTGCAATATATTGCGTTTGTTCACGCCAGGGGGTATCCATATAAGTATCCTGCCCGCAAAGAAGGATTGTCTGGTTTCCAACTTCCCAGATTCTGTTCAGCTGTGGATCAGAACATTCGAAACTTCCCTCGCGTGTGAAATCCGTGTGGCGGTTAATAGCTGAAATATTTTTAATGATGACACTGTCTTTCTGTGAAAGGCTCAGGTAGCGAAATCCACGCCAGGTTAGTGGGCTCCATGTCTGGAAACCTTTTTTACTTGTGTAATAATCGGTATAGTTGACTCTTTTAGTGTAAAGTACAGAACTGTCGGGCAATAACCGCTCTCCGGTACCCATTTCGAGTGTGATGCCGCCCTGACTGGAAAACAGATCGAGAACAGGCGTTCCCGCAATCTCCTTGCCGAAATCGTAAACCACTTTATCTCCAACGAACCAATGGTTAACGGGATAGACTTGTTCGCGGAAAAGCGGACGACGATTGACAGCAACAATATTATTCCAGGGAGCCAAAGGTGGGACACCAAGTACTTTGGCCTGTGCCCATTTTGAGTCGTCGAAACCACTCTCTTTCCATTTCTCCGGCATCTGGCGGGCATCAAATTTCTCAATAAAGCCAATCAGATTGGAGGTGAGGGTACGCGTTGCAGTATTATTATCCCACGCGGTGGCTTTGGATACCTGCCATGAATTGTCGCTGGTTATTTTTAGGATGTTGTTTTTGGCGAAGGACAAACTGCCCTCGAAAAAAAATCCGCCGCGTCCGTTAAGCCGGTGATGCATTCCGGTACCAAAATTATAAACCACAGCCGCGATGGTATTTTTCCCTTTTTTGAAATAACCCGTAAGGTCGAACTTTTCGTAAACCTGAAATTCGGGGTCGCAGTTCATCGGACAACGATCGACTAACTTTCCGTTAATATAAACATCGGCGTAGGCAAAAGCTGAGATGAAAGCTTTTGATTCGTTTGGAATTTGCTGTAAATCAATTGTTTTCCTGACTAATAGGTAGTAATTGCGTGGATTTTCGGCTCCAAAATCCCATATCCAGCTGGCTTCCGGTTTTTGGTTATCGAGCAACTGCGAGGGGGGAGAAATGATGTGCCCAATTTCGTTTGTGCCCTTGATTTGAGCATTGCCTGACCCGGATAAAAATAGAAAACAACCGGATAAAACAAACAGGTTTAAAAGACGTAAATTGCTGCAGATTGATTTATTGTTCATGGTAGTCGGGATATTAATAGTGGTCAATTAGTAATGTTCAATGATTAAAATATTTAAAATGAATATTGTTAATTGATAATTACTTACTTCGTCGGAGCTGGACTTTCGTTGACCAGTTTTATCGCCTCTTCCTCAAAAATAGTCCCCGTCATTTCACCAAGTGAAGTACGGCTGATGTAATTATACCGTTCGAACGCGCCAAAATCTTCCCTGCTCAGCATATACCCAAAGGCATCGTTGGTAAGGCCGAAAAGAAATGGCTGATCGCTTTTCATTTTCCGCTTTACATAGAACCCAATATTGGGTAATGCTTCTCCGGGTATGGTAATCACCTGTGCTTTCCCAATATTTAAAAGGTTAAGCCGCGTAGTTACCGCAGTGAAATCAGCAAGTTTATTTTCTCCCGATGCTGCCAATGGAGAGTGTTTAAATGCATAACGCATAATCTCCGAATCAATCGGAAACCGGATAGTTTTTGAAGCACAAAAAATGTCAGGATTTTCCTGCAGCTGAGCTGGCTCTATAATGCGTAAAGCCTCATCTGCCAGCAGATTGCCAATCCGGATACATTCGTTCCAGTCGTTGGCCTCTTTTCCGTTTCCGAGCCTGGTATCAGCAGTAACCATTCCTCCTTGAGCGCTATTCATGAAAATGGCCATTCCACCTGTTTTTGATTCAATGCGATCGTATAACGGGCCGCATAAATCGGGACTGATTAATTTACTATCGGTGCCAAGAACCTCAGGGTGAATGGCATAATTCACCAGTGTTACAATTGGTTTACCCTTGTTTTCACCTGAAACAGCGATGGCCTGAATCACTCCGCAACGTGGATCGTATAATTTATCGGCATAGTAGTTATAAGCAATTTTTCCTTTCGCTTCGCCAACCGCAGTACGGAGCGAAGCCGGCTCCAAATTTGCAACTGCTTCATTCACAGCGTCTGCTGTCTGGGTAACACACCAGTCAAGGTATTTCAGATCGGCCCCGGTATTGCCTTTTTCGTCTGTAAAACCATAAGCATCAGGACAACTATGGGCGTGTGTAGCACCTATCAGCACATTTTCTGGAGCAATTCCTTTGATTAATTTTCGGGAACGGTCACCAAGGTAAGCCGGCCATCCCAGATTATCGACGCTGACAATTGCGATCCGGGTGGTTCCTTTTTCCAACACAAAAGCACGGACGGTAAGGTCTCCTTTTTTTCCTGTTGGAATCTCCGGAGTCCCCATTCCACCGGAAATGGGAATCAGATTTTCGGGGGTGATCTTTCTGAAAGCAGCACCGGCTTTAAAAGTCTGTGCATCAAGATTGACCAGAGAGAAAAAAAATGCAATTGCAATTACGGTTATCTTCATCAGGATTGAAAATTAATAAATATAGATCGGATTTGAATAGAGCCAGGGGATTAATTTCCCATTCAGCTTAATGTGTATCTCGATCCGATAAGCCCCCTTTTCGATTGGCTCCGACCATGTGTACCGGTAATTTTCACTATCTGAAATATTAACCGTTTTGCCATCGTGAATAAGTCTGAACTGACCGGGGAGCGGTGAAACAGCATTTAGTGTCGTCACCTGATCCAATTTTATCGAATCACCGAGGATTGCATTAATACTATCGGTTTTATTTTTAGAATAATACAAAAATCCTTTTGCATCACCCAGACTTTTAAAGGCCGTATAAAGATGCCCTTTTTTCAGGTTCTCAGCAAGTGATGGTACCGATAAAGTATCGGCAAGCACATAATTGGTGATATAATTAAATCCATCCATATAGGTATCCACCATAAATTTAAAGACCCAGCCACTTTTATCGGGCGATGAAAAAAGCCATTTGTTCCAGAATTTCACCTCCATGGTGTCGATAACATGAGCGTTCGGACCAAACCATTGAACTCTTCCATCTTTCAAATATCTTGCCCTGAAGTTCTGATTTTCATGGGTATCCACAGCCGAAAATCCTACGATCTTTCTTTTCATATTCAGGGAATCCCATCGGGCAAGAATGGTTGTCTGCTCGTCGAACATCTCCCTCAACGCCCAAGGACGGAACTTATTCCCGTTCACAATAAAATTGATAATCAGCGGAGGCAACGACTCATCTTTTGTGTCTGTATGGAAATTGTAGATCTCCATGCCTTGATAATCAGGATTTCCCCAATTATGGGGCTCTTCAGTATGAGCGTAAAAGATGATTCCCCCTCTCGACACGATATTTTTTGCGATCGTATCTTTATTTACTTTCCAGTTGATAATGGTTGAATCGAGCGGCCATGTATCAAATCCCTGCTTTTCACTGCCTGATTCTATCAAAATGCCGTCATATGATCCATGAACTCCCTTTGGAATGGTATCAATATCGCCACGGGGGTGGTCGGTCAGAAATATAAAGTCGATACCATCAGTCTTGGCCGCAGGGATTATCTCATTTAAAGTTCCCTTGCTATCGTGAGATAAGTAGCTGTGCACATGAAGCACTCCCCGGTAAGTATTTAGATTTGTGAGTACTGCAGGTTCTTTACGAAGTTGTTGAAAAGTATTTACCTGTTTGTTAAAACGTGGGTAGGTTATGAGGTAATGCCATAATGCCGGAGTAAAAAGTACTAAAAGCAAGAGCATTATCATCCCGAAAACCGAAAGGAGCAGGTATTTTAGTATTTTTTTTATCATCGGGAAGAGGAATGATATTTTTAGTTTTTTATAATAATATCAGTCATCCGATGAATGAGATCCACGGTGTATTCTCCCATATTAGGACCAAACCAGCCCATCAGTTTCGATTCATATTCATCGAGATAAAAATATCGTCCCGGAATGATATACCCCAAATAGCTGCCGTTGAAACTTGAAACATTTGCACTGAATCCTTTTGCCGCAAGTGCATTTTTGATCTGGAGCGCATATTCGCCGCTAAAATCACAAGGCGCTGTAATCCATATCAGATTGCCGATCCTTAGCGCTTGAACATAAACATTTTCAGGTAACGGCATCAGTTTTTTGCTGAGATAAGAGGTCAGATTTATCCTGGTTGTTAACCGAATATGGTACTCCGGTAAAAACATTTTTAACGAGATAGCAGAGAGGACAGTTTTATTGTTTAAAACTAATCCGCTAAGGTGGGCATTCAGACTATCAGCAAGTGATTCACCGATTAATTTTGGTTTATCGAACCCTTTGCCTTCTCCGGAAGGACTCTGACTACCCATCGAACCACCGCAAAACAAGGCCAAATCTGCTGATGATTGTTCTATTTTGCGTTCCCAGTAGCCTGGATAATCGGCGCTAACCTCCATATTGCCTGATCCCAAAGTTGTGGAATGAGCCCCGAATGAGCCAATTATTGCTTTTTTACGTCCGGTTTGTTCAACAGAAATAAAGCTGAAATCATCATTTTTGGTGCCTGATTCACCGATCAGCCGGTTTCGGGTGTAGTTCTTTGCATTAAAACTACCGGATCCTATTCGTGCAGGATGGAGATCAGCAATGGCAGCAGTCACTGCTTTTGAAATTTGAAGAACGATCCATCTTGTTACGTTTTTATTTTCTATACCGGCAAATTGTTCACCGATAAATCCGGGGCCCCAGCCGCCAAGACTTGAATGTGTGTGAGTTGCAGAGAAAAACAGTTGTGAACGATGAATGCCTCGCTGAGCCAGGATTGCAGTTACGGAGTCGATAATATTGGGAGGCATAATGAGTAAATCAGCGCCTACGATCACCACCGTCTGTTGATTTTCCTTTAAGGCTACCGCTTTAACAAAAACACTGTCGTGAATTCCTGTAGCCGCTTTGCCTTTTCGTGCACCAAATCCGGCAAGCGGAAGTTCCTTAAATTTCCCTTCCAGATAATTATCTTCTGCACTATTCAGCTCAGGAGTGATACTTACTCTTGCAAATCCTGCCCAAACCGAATCGTTATCAAAGATTTGATTCGCCTTAATGCTGTCGATCCGGGCTATGGTTTTTTTGAAATAATCTCCTTCAAAGTAAGCAGTACTATCTACCGAAGAGGTACTGAAGAAAAAAATCAGAAAAAATGTTGCCAGGATTCCTCCCAGAATGATTCCAAGTCGTTTCATAAGCGTTGTTTAAAGCATTTTTTCCATAATGATGTCAATAATACAATAGATAGGACAAAAAAACAGATAGTATTTTATTCATTATCCATTAAAATTAAACCTTGCCACGGTTGAAAGTTATTCGGTTTTAAACGTTGTAAGTAATCGGAAAGATTTATGTCGCATTTTTGACTTTCATTTTTATTTGAAAATGATCTCTGATAATTACTGAATTATTAAATAAATATTTCGGTGCTTTGCACCTTTTGGTCTAAGACGATTAATCTTCTACAAATATCGCGGTGCTCTGCACCTTAGTAAAACAGGAAAGCAGCAGAGCTGCGAAATATTTGTAGAACTAACACTATTAAGCAAGATTCTTAAGGTGCAGAGCACCGCAACGTAATATTCAACATTCACTAATGACTAGGATTTAAATAAATTGATCGAAAAATTATACGATATTATTTTATTTCTACAACTTAAGAGTTCTTTTATTGCAAATTTAGTCGTTTTGTCTGTGAATCTCATCTGCTAAGGTTTTAGAAAATCAATCAATTCAGGTTTGCAACCAGGTTGAGCCGAATTAGCTTCCCTGATTTTCAATAATAATCCATCTTATACCAGGAAAATTCCATATCTGAAACTTTTGTGAGTTATGACATCCAATAGTTGATAATATTTATGATTTGAAGTTTATACTTAATAAAAATAGTATATTTGTGTTGTTTGAAAAGTATAAATCATGGAATTGTTGAACAGGCTCCATTATAGCAATCGCATCAGGTCTTTCGTTGGAAAAGGAATCATTAAAGTGCTTACTGGTCAGCGACGAGTCGGAAAAAGCTATATCCTACTGCAGCTGATGCAGGAAATTAAGAACGACAGGCCGGACGCCAATATTATTTACATCAATAAGGAGCAAGAGGAATTCCGTTTTATCAAGGGTGAAGAAGATTTATTTGCCTATCTTAAAGATAAAATTGAATTAGGAAAAGAGAATTACCTTTTTATCGATGAGATTCAGGATATCAATGGTTTTGAACATGTTTTAAGGAGCTTGCAGTCGGCTGACAGTTGTGATATATTCTGTACCGGGAGTAACGCAAAAATGCTGTCGAGTGAATTGTCAACTTATCTTTCAGGACGTTATATTGAATTCCGGATTCATAGCTTAAGTTACACCGAATTCTTGTATTTCCATTCGCTGCCTGATGAGGATAATTCTTTAAAGCTATTTCTTACCTATGGCGGACTGCCCTATTTGTCGCGTCTGGCACTCAATGATGAAATGGCATTTGAATACCTGAAGAATGTCTATTCAACTATTCTGCTCAAAGATGTTGTGAGTCGCGAGGGTATTCGAAATGTTGATTTTTTGGAGACTCTTGTGGATTATCTGTCAGATAACGTAGGTAGCCTGTTTTCGGCAACTAATATTCATAAGTTTCTGAAATCTCAACGTATTGATATTTCGACCAGCGTTATTATCAATTATCTAAAAGCATTAAGCAACGCTTATATTATCAATAAAACAAGACGGTTGGATGTTCAGGGTTTGAAAAAGTTTGAGGTTGGAGATAAATATTACTTCGAAGATTTGGGACTTCGGAACTGCATGCAACGGCTTGATTTTGGAAGAGACATTCACAAATTGATGGAAAATGCTGTCTATCAGTATCTGCGGATATCAGGTTACGAGGTATTTGTTGGAAAACTGAATAACCTTGAGATTGATTTTGTTGGAATTAAAGATGGACTTAAAGTTTATGTGCAGGTTGCTTATCTGATTACTGATGAAAAAACGCACGAACGGGAATTTGGCAATCTTTTGAAAATTGATAATAACTTCCCTAAATATGTTGTTACCATGGACACATTTAACATTGTCAGTAACTATAAAGGGATACATCACCTTCATTTACGAGAATTTTTAAAAATGGAGAAACTCTAAAAGCCAAACTTCAGCGGTTGCCATTATTCCAATAACCCAGCATAATTTTATACCCTTGTGTATTATATCATTTTGCTTCAAAAAATCGAAACAAAAAAATGGGTATCCTTTATTTGCAAGGGGTTTGCTAATACAGGAAAACGTATTGATGAAAAACTGCCGGGATGATTCCCTCTCTAATGAAAAATCAGCTTGAATGCCCGACCTGCCTCTTCTATGTTGTAATCCAAATTCTTTGAGCATTATCTTTTATTTGTAAAGAGAAATATACTACTTTTGAATTGATATGTGGCAGGATTTTGCTCCACATCCACCGGACTAACAATGCAAAACTATGAGATCTGTAAATTATATCCTGTTGACGGCTATTATTTTTTGTTTACTGTTGGTACAATCGTGCCAATCGTCGTCTGATGATACGAGCGCGTTAGAGTCAAAAGTTAACAGCTTGCTTTCAAAGATGACCCTGGCAGAAAAAGTTGATCTGGTGGCGGGACTTGGTTTTATAACGAAGAAGAACGAACGGCTGGGGATTCCTGAAATTGTGATGACTGACGGAGGAATCGGACCCAATCGCGCTGGTAAGTCAACCAATTATTCCGCGACAATTAACCTGGCTGCTGCTTTTGATCCCCAATTAATGCGAAGAATTGCCGAAAATATGGGTGAGGAGGCGCATATTACGAAGAGCAATATGTTCCTGGCGCCAATGGTCAATATTATCCGGACCCCTTTTGGCGGTAGGGCTTTTGAATTGTTCAGCGAAGATCCCTACCTCACTTCACGCATGTGTGTCGAATTTGTGAAAGGGGTTCAAAGTAAAAATATTATTGCCTGTACAAAGGTAATTGCTGTAAATAATCAGGAATGGAACCGGTTTGATGTAGATGTTAAAGTGAGTGAAAGAGCTTTGCAGGAGATTTACCTTCCAGCAATGAAAGCTGCTGTGCAAGAAGCAGATACTTGGACCATTATGGCAGCTTACAATTCTATAAACGGCGATTATGGATGTGAAAACAAACATCTGCTGAATGATATCTTAAAACAGGAGTGGGGATTTACGGGTGTAGTAGTATCCGACTGGGGCGGCGCACGTTCAACTGTTAAAATGGCCAATTCCGGGCTTGACCTTGAGATGCCTGTTGCACTTTATTACGGTGATAAGCTGTCAAGTGCCATAAAAGAAGGTCTGGTTGAAGAAAAAGTGCTGGATGATAAGGTAAGGCGGCTCCTGCGTATTATGTTCAAAGCTGAATTATTTGAAAAATCGACTGTTGATTATGGTTCTTCTGATACCCCGGCGAGGCGTGCTTTAGCCCTTGAAGCTGCTCAAAAAAGCATCGTGTTATTGAAAAATGAGCATGGTTTTCTACCCGTCAAATACGACAAGGTTAAATCAATTGCAGTAATCGGACCCAATGGCGATGTCGCGCAGATGAGCGGAGGAGGCAGTGGTTTTCTTCAGGGGAATTATGGCATCTCTCCATTTGAAGGTATTTCATCAAAAACAAAAGGAAAAGCGGTTGTTCAGTTCGAACGGGGCGTTAGCCTTGAGAGGATGGAACTTCCAATCGCAGAGCCTGGAGCTTATTTTTTACCTGATGGCACTCCTGGCATAAAGGCGGAATATTTTAGTAATCGTGAGTTGGAAGGTAAACCGGTTTTAACGCGGATAGAAAGATCTATTGATAATGATTGGGGATTTGGCGATGGCCGGGATCCCGGAAAGATGGGCTCCCCGGATTCGGCAGTCGTACCAGTCAATAAATGGTCGGCACGCTGGACAGGCAAATTAAAATCGCCGGGAGATGGATGGTATGAGATCGGTGTTGCTGCAGATAATGGGGTAAGGCTTTTTCTCGATGGGAAAATGATCCTGGATTATTGGATTGATTCGCGCCCCAGTAAATTCAAAATGGCACAGGTTCAATTGAAAGCAGGACAACTATATGATCTTAAAGTCGAGTTTTACGAAAATATGGGAAGTGCATCCTGTAAACTTGGTCTGGCTTCGCTCGATAAATCCAATCAACTTCAAAAAGCTGTAAAACTGGCAAAAGAGAGCGATCTGGTCGTGCTGTGTCTTGGTTTGAACAAAGAGCTGGAAGGCGAATCTACCGACAGGGAAGAGCTTACGCTTCCTGTAAAACAAGTGGAACTGCTCAATGAAATTGTTAAGGTAAATCCCCGGACCATCGTGGTTTTAAATAATGCCACCCCGGTTCTTATGACCGGTTGGGTTGGTAAAGTTCCGGCAGTAATCGAGGCATTTTACCCGGGACAGGAAGGTGGAAATGCATTGGCGGATATTCTTTTCGGAGATGTAAACCCTTCCGGTAAATTACCAATCACCATCATGAAAAAAAGGGAAGACGCGTCTGATTTTGGAACCTATCCGGGGACAAAATCCCTGGCGGATTACAAAGAGGGAATATTTGTAGGATACCGTCATTTCGATAAAAATAATATTGAGCCATTGTACCCATTCGGTTTTGGTCTCTCATACACCACCTTTGAGATGAGTGACTTAAAAATTAGTTCGCATGAAATGTCCCTGAGCGATTCATTGAACGTGAATGTTGTCGTTGCAAATACGGGTAAAATGGCTGGTGACGAGATTGTTCAGCTCTATATCGCTGATGAGGAGGCAAGTGTTGAGCGGGAGGTGAAATCGCTGAAGGGATTTAAACGGGTCCATCTGATGCCTGGAGAACATCAAACAGTTTCTTTTAAAATTGACTCTTCTGCCTTATCCTTTTTTGATGAAAAGTCGGGCAAATGGGTAGCTGAACCTGGCAAATTTGATGTGCTGATCGGTAATTCATCGAGAAACATTTTGCTAAGAGATACGTTTACGATGAAGTAATACGACCATTAAGGTTGGAAAAATTTAAATTGTAGTGAGTTTGCAATTTCACCCGCCGCTTGTTTGCAACGAGGGGCAAATTGTAGTGAGTTTGCAACTCTCATTTTCCTCACCAGCAGGGTAATTACTGAATTATTAAATAAATATTTCGGTGCTTTGCACCTTTTGTTCTAAGAGGATTAATCTTCTACAAATATCGCGGTGCTCTGCACCTTAAGTTATAAGAGTGAAATAGAGTCGTATTTTCTCGATCGACATTCTTGAAAAATTAAAATTAAAAAAAAGGATTATTATAGATCTCAGGTTTTAAAGCTGGAATGCGACATCAATTTATTTTCATTACTTAGATGCAAACGAGCGATAACGAAAAATCAATTGCCGGAAATAATATTTATTTAGAATGATTATAAATAACAGGATTTTGTTTGTTGCATTCATCAGATATGCAACCAAAATAGGCAGGTTCGTGCTTGCGTTGCTGCTTGTCTTATCGGTCACAGTAGTTTTGGGATCGAATGCCGATGATCAAAGTGTCGCCGCATCCAAAGGACTTCTGTCCCGAATGGTTCCTGAATTGGTTGGGAGGGTTGATTTCAGACTGATCCCCAAAGATGGTGATATGGATCTTTTTGAGCTGCAAACCTTGGATGGCCGGCTCATAATCGGTGGGAATAATGGGGTATCAATGGCTTCAGGTCTTAACTGGTATCTCAAATATTACTGTAACGCACAGGTGAGCCTCCACACGGAGCAACTGAATTTGCCCAAGCCCTTGCCTGAAATTAAAAAGCTGGTGCATATTACTTCCCCGCACCAGTACCGGTATTACTTTAATTACTGTGCCTTTAGCTACACACTGGCGTGGTGGGATTGGAAGCAATGGGAGCGAATGATAGATCTTATGGCGATGTATGGCGTAAATGCACCGCTCTCTGTAACAGGACTCGAAGGGGTTTGGATGAATACCGGAAAACGTCTGGGGATATCAGCGGAGCAAATGCAGAAATTTTTTGTCGGGCCTGGTTACCTCCCTTTTGGGTGGATGGGTTGCCTTGATGGATGGGACGGTCCACTCCCCAATAAATGGATTGAGGAGCATGTTGATTTAGAGAAAAAAATTCTTGAGCGTGAGCGAAGCATGGGCATGTTACCCATACTGCAAGGCTTTACAGGGCATGTTCCCAAGGCCTTGGGTGAAGTGAATCCTGCCATTAAGCTGGTGGAGTTAAACTGGTTTGACGCCGCACCAACCTTTTTTATTGATCCTGTTAACCCTTATTTTATTGAGGTGGGCAAGATCTTTATGGAAGAGCAAGAGAAACTGTTTGGAACAAATCACTTGTATGCTTCCGACACATTTATTGAAATGAGTCCAAAAAGCAATGACACCACCTTTCTTAAAACGATGGGCATATCATTATATCAATCAATGAGTTCTTATGATCCAAAAGCAATATGGGTTCTTCAGAGCTGGGCTTTCGACAGCAGAGCACAATTTTGGCAAACACCCCAGCTAAAGGCTTTCTTTAGCGGCATTCCTCAGGATAAGCTGCTCATCCTTGAGATGTATGGCGAGAGAAAAATACGCCGGGAAAAAAAATCAATCCTTGAGAGTGGCGCTTTCTTTGGCCAGCCTTGGGTATGGTGCATCATACAAAATTTTGGTGAAAGGGTTTCCATGCATGGCAGCATTGATTGTATGGCTACGGATCTCAGTAAATCGATGCAGCAAAAAGGAAAGGAGGCCGGGAAAATGGCAGGCGTTGGCTATATTATGGAAGGGTTAGGCTGGAATCCGATTATTGATGATTTTCAGTCGGATATGGTGTGGCGGGAGGAAATTCCTGCCGTTGACGATTGGATAAAGGATTTTGTAAACCGACGCTACGGGTCAAGTAATGATAAAATTCAAAACGTTTGGGAGCAACTGCGGAGAACAGTTTATTCAAGGGATCGCATTGAAAATATTCTCATATGCCGGCCTGCCTTAGACTTGGATCCTAAGAAAAATGACGGAGACTTTTTTAAGGAAGTAAATATTTTACCCGTTTGGAAGTCCCTTCTGGATTGCTCCGATATATTTTCAACGGTTAGAAATTACAGGTTTGATCTGGTAAGCCTTGCCCGTCAAACGCTTGTAAAACGTTCTGATGCCTATTACCTTGAAATGACGGATGCCTATTCAAAAAAGGATACAGCCGCGTTGAAAAGTGCCTGGGGTAAGATGTACGGTTTAATCCTTGATCTCGACCGGCTGCTTGCGTGTGATGATCGGTTTCTTTTGGGAAAGTGGCTGGAAGATGCGAAGCGCTGGGGGAGAAATACACAAGAAAGAAATCAATATGAATGGAATGCACGAACCATGATAACGACATGGGCAGGAGGTGATTACGCTGCAAAGGAGTGGGCGGGAACGTTAAAAGATTTCTATGCACCCCGTTGGAAATTATTCTATGATGAATTGATGATCTCATTAAAAGAAAATACTCCCTGGAATGCCCCGGTTTTCAAAAAGAAAATAGAAACATGGGAAGTGGGATGGACGAAAGATGTGAAAGAATTTTCAAGCAGCAAGAGTGGTGAAGATGTTATCATGTTAACAAAATTGCTGTACCAAAAATATTCCACCTGCCCCTCGTTTGCAACGAGGGGCAAATTGCAGTGAGTTTGCAACTCTCATTTTCTTCACTATTTTTAACGGCACATCTCCTAATCCTGATTTTAGTCAAAGGGGTTGTAAGGTGTCTGATTACACCATTTTATGAAAACGCTTATTTTTTTGGAAGAAACAAATAGTCGTTACAAACAACTAACAGCTTACCCCTCGTTTCAAACGAGGGGTATCGGAGATTTAAAGCGGACCTTCCGCCTGTACAATAAATTTCACTAAATTTATACAGATTAATTATGGATCAGAAAAATTACAAATTATCGGCCCCGCAAATAAATTCCTTTAACGAAAATGGGTTTTTGCTCATTGAAGATATTATTAATCCCGATGAGGTTCAGATCTATTCAGACATCTATAATAGTTTTCTGGATGGGACTATAAATACCGGCAAGAATCGCGGGGATCTGGGAGCAGGGCTGGGCAATCCGGGCAAGGAAGTAGAGGAGACCAAACAGAAGGTGCGCGAGCTTCTGCAGGCAGGCGAGGCCAGCCAGAAGTTGGGGATGAAGGCCGGGGATGTACCCATTGACGGTGCGGTCGTCTTTGTCAACCCGTCTGTCAACCTGCAACTGGACAACCCGACGCTGCCGGTTGTGCCCGTGGCCCAGCTCAAAAAAGTGATACGCACAGGCAAA
>CAYHDA010000024.1:0-24437 GCA_964355145.1 uncultured Mariniphaga sp. | reverse complement strand
TTTGGTCTGGAAATCACCTGAAGGGAGAGATCGAAACAATGCACTGGTCATCTTTTCTGTACAAATCGCACTTAATTTTATTTGGAGCTTTTTGTTCTTCAAATTTAAACTCCCAGGAGTGGCACTGATCGAAATCGTGCTACTTTGGACCAGCATCCTGATGATGATTATCTTCTTCAAACGTGTCAGCAAACTGGCAGCATTCCTCCAGATTCCGTACCTGCTTTGGGTCTCTTTTGCGTCAGTTCTAAACGCAGCAATTTGGTTTTTAAACTAATAGCAATTCGAATTTCTTACTTAATATTCTTAAATAAAAATATGCCTGTCTACACAAAGCACGAAACACTAAAAATTCCAGCAACAATCAATCAGGTTTGGGACTTTATCTCGTCACCTCAAAATCTGAAGCACATCACCCCGGAATATATGGGATTTGATATCACAACCAAAAACCTGCCGGAAAAAGTGTATGCCGGTATGATTATAAGCTATATAGTCAAACCTTTACTCGGCATTAAGATGAGATGGGTTACCGAAATCACGCATGTGAGTGAACTGAAGTATTTTGTGGATGAACAACGTTTCGGCCCTTATAAAATGTGGCACCATCAACACATCATCGAAGCAATCGAAGGTGGTGTTCTGATGACCGATATTGTAGACTATCTGCCACCAATGGGTTTCCTTGGTGCGATCGCTAATCAGTTGGTTATAAAGAACCAGCTCAATGAAATTTTCACCTTCAGAACAAAAAAACTGGAAGAATATTTCGGAAAATTCGGACAGGGTGTCTAATGGCTGAAAAGGAAACACGTCCGCTTTTTTTTAAAGTTTTATTAATTATTTATCATTCAAAGAAACAATATGAAACTACTCGAAAAAATTTTGGTGCCGATAGATGTCAATATAGATTATAAAGAACAACTGAATACAGCAATTAAAATTGCCCGGTCGTATAATTCCGAAATAATCGTTATGTATGTACTCTCTGAAGAAATCGTTCATAATGACATCAAGGAACTTGTAATAAATGCCATTTCTGAGAGTTTAAACAAGGTAAAAGAGACACTCAAAAAAGAGGGGATTTTAATTAAAGAACCATCAATTGTATTTGGCAATCCGGTTGACGAAATTCTCCAAGCATCGATCAGTGAAAATGTTAATTTAATTCTTATTGGCTCAGGCATCATAGACGAAAAAGAAAAATTTAGACTGGGTATCAATGCGGATAAGTTAATCAGGTTGTCAGATAAACCAGTTTGGGTTGTTAAGTCGAATGAAGAAACGAAATTAACGAACATTTTATGCCCTGTTGATTTTTCAGATCCTTCCAGAAGAGCTCTGAAGAATGCTATTATATTGTCAAGAAAATTTAAGGCTAATTTACGAATTTTAGGTGTTTATAAGCCATTTGTATCAACTTCCCTGAGATTGAACGTGGACACGGAAGAGGAGAATGCTTATCGGTTAGGAATGATTGAAAAAGAAATGAAACAATTTGTAAAAGAATTTGATTTAGATGGAATAGATCACGTAATAGACATTCAGGCAGGAGTCGCCCACGAAAACATATTGAATACAATTAAAGAATACGGCCACGATTTATTAGTTATGGGAACAAACGGACGTTCAGGATTAAACAGAATAGTAATGGGTAGCGTTACAGAGAAAGTTACCCGGGAAATGCCTTGTTCTTTTGTTACAACGAAAACACAAGACATTATTCAATTAAGATTTGACAATGAAATTAAGGAAATAGAGATTCATTTTAAAAATGCCAATAACCTGGTTGAAAACGGGTTTTATAAAGAAGCAATAAACCAATATATGATTTGTTTACAAATTAATGATATGCATATTCCTACAATGTATAAACTGGCAGAAGTGCACAAAATTATTGGTGATAATGCAAAAGCAGGTTATTACGACAATATGGCAAAGGATTTACTAGCCAGATTATGGGATAAAAATATTGAGCTTGAAATAATAAAACATTACAGGTCACGAAACTAAGCAATACAAATAATTTTATAAGATGCAATATTATTCCATTTGCAGTAATTTGTTATTAACCGTTATTATTCTTTCCCCATGAATACATTCAACAAAATGATTAAAATCATCGAAAAGATTATTATCATAACCTTAATATCCTTGATGGCTTTTGTGCTTGTTCTTTCTGCAGCTGAAGTTGGAATTATTGTTATTAGGGAGTTTTCAAATCCTTTTGAGACAAATGGAATTATTATTGATATTAATGGGTTAATGGAGATTTTCGGTTTCTTCTTAACTGTTTTAATAGGTTTTGAATTATTTGAAACGGTAAAATTGTATCTTAAGGAAAATGTTTTTCATGGTGAGGTTATCTTGCTTGTTAGTCTCATAGCGGTTTCCCGTAAAGTAATCGTTATGGATTATTCTAAGGAAGATCCATTAACACTTATTGCAATTGCGGCACTAATTGCGGCTATTTCTTTTGGTTATCATATAACAAAGAAGACATTAAGAGGCGATAAGCCAAAAGACATGTAGTTAATTTGAGCTCTTTGGCTTTAGAAATACAGCCAAATGAATCTCTCCCGGATACAGATTTGGTAAAGTTTACAGAATCAGTTCTTTTTAATTTTTGAAAACAAAATTTTCAACATAGGAATTGAAGCAAGTACAATAAATCCGAGAAGTAAATAGATACTGTAATTAATCAATTGAGGATATGCTTTACCCAGATAATATCCAAGCGGTGTAAGCGAACCAATCCAGATCACCGCACCGATAACGTTCAGGTAGCTGAATCGGACCAACGACATACCGGATGCTCCCGCCAGCATCGGAATAATCGTTCGGATAACAGGTAAAAACCTTCCTGTTATAAAAGCCCACATCCCGTGTTTTTCATAGAAAGCCTTACTCTTATCAAGATAGGATCTTTTAAATATCCTTGCATCAGCCTTATTGAAGAGTTTCGGACCCAGCCATTTTCCTTTGGCATAACCCGTAAAATCGCCAAGAACCGCAGCAGCAATCATTGCTGTAACCAATACCAGCAAAGGAATATCAAGGTAGTGAGTTCCGCATAACAATCCTGCTGTAAAAATCAGGTAGTCACCTCCCGGAAGTACCAGTCCCAGGAAGAATCCTGTTTCGAGGTAGATGAGTACCAATAGAAGGATAAAACCACCGTATTGGATCAGATGTACCGGATCGGTAAGCTGAATAAAGCTGAATGATAAAAATATACTTTCGCTCATCATAATTTGTTATAAATGAACCTTTCCACATCTTTGTTAAAAAATTCATTTGCAAAAGAAAGCTGCCGTAGCGTGCCTTGTTTTTTGTTTTGGTGAGCCTCCATTCGTCGAAGAATATTTAAAAGTGTTGTTATGGCTTCCATGATGTGGGGGCCTTTATTGAGCATTACACATTCGGCTCTTACCGACATGGAAGCATCGGTAATTTCGGCCCGGGTAGCCAAACCTGTTTGTGCAAGATTTTCGAGTATTTGTGTAGCCCAAATAACAGGCACATGGGCTGCTTCACAAACCCACAGTATTTGTTCCTGTACTTCCGAAATCCTTTCAACGCCAAGCTCAACCGCTAAGTCTCCCCTGGCTATCATCACACCAATATTCGACCATTTCATGGCTGTAAGTAATAAATCGGACAAATTATTAAACGATTCTTTGTTTTCAATTTTAAGCACCATGCCTATATCCACGCGGTTAAGCTTTGAAAGGGCATCCATCAATTGCGTCACATCATTAGCGGTTCTTACAAATGAATATCCAACAATATCAGCATGTTTTGCGATAAAGGGTAAATTACTAATATCTTCTTCTGTAAGCGAAGGAAGTTGCAAATGGGTGTCGGGCAAGTTTATACCTTTCTCTTCCCTTAATTTTGTTCCTTTTAAACTGGCTTTTGTTATAATAACTGTAACATTTTTGGCAGATATATCCTCAATAACACCTCCAATTTTACCATCGTCAAACCATATATGGTGTCCAATTTCAAGATTTTTCACAACATTCGGAATGCTCATAGAAACAAACGCGGCAAAAGTTTTTTTTGGAACCTTTTTTTTAATGGCCTTTTTCAGGTCGGCTTCGGTAGAGAATAATTTGATCCGATCGCCGATATGCAATATGAGCTGACCTTTTTTCTGATTCTTATTTTTGAGTATATGAATTTTTTCTGAGCGGATTTTAGGTCCGGACAAGTCCATGTATATTTTACAATGTTTGCCGGTTTGTTTTTCGGCTAAGCGTATGGCATCAATCATCCTTTCCCAAACCTCAGGATTGTCGTGACTGCAATTAATACGGGCTATTTCCATACCGTTTATCAACAAGTCGGCTATGTATTTTGAATCGCCGGCTGCTTCTGATGGCAGGGTAACCATTATTCGGGTGCTGATTTGGTTGTTGCTTTCGCCAAAGAGCCTGTTTGTATTTTGTTCAAGCAACTCAAGCGTGGTGAAAAAGTTCCAGTTACTTTCTTTCGGACTTAACAATCCTTCAACACTTTCTCCCTGGATAGTTTTAAGATGGTATAAAATATTATCGATGTTTGTAAGCACATATCTTTCCGAATTTGAGAATGAAGACAAGCCTAAAAACGATAGGTTCCCCTGTTTAATGCGAATGTCGAAAGTCCGGAGAGAGAGATAGTCAATCAGGTTTTTAGCTGCATAGGTATAGTTTTGGTGTACCGGGAATGTTTCCGTTCGAAAGAGTTCCATGTTGTGAATGATACATGCCCTGATTTCCTGGATTTTTTCAATTAGCTCTATGGTGGTTATCTTTCTCATTTTCAAATAAAATTAGGGTTTTAGGATTCTTAAAGAAAGCATAGTGCAAAATATAATAGGCATGTCCATGAATTCTGTTTTTAGTAATCAACGTATACTATTAGGCTATTGTTTATTTTCCAGTAAGATTGATTCCGTATCTGTAGCGTATCGCCAAAGGCAAACTTGTAAAATTAATTTGACTATCTCTTATTTAAAAAAGTATAAGATATTCCCACGGAAGCATAATGGAATAAAGCAAAATTATAGACTTCATCATTATCAGCACCTCCTTCCAGAATACGATACCCTGCCCGTATTCCAAAGTTGTCAGATAACTTATATGTTGCAGCGATCTGAACATCTTCGGCTCTCCCCTGAGGTGCGGCAAGTGCATCACCATCTAAAAGAATACCAAACTTTTCATCAATCTTCCATAAAAGCCTGAAATTAATAATGGGAACAAATCCAACATTCGTTTTCTCAGAAGTTAATCCGGATGAAGAAAGTGCAATTTTAGCATCTCTGATTTTTGCAGTGAACCCTAAGCCAAACTCAATCCTGGGTTTTTGTACAATATCGTACCGGTATGTCAGCCTGTACGAATTAAATTTATAAGTACCTGTAATTTCAGTATTGGCAGGGAATACTACTCCTTCAAAAAAAATGTTATTTGGCACACTCCCTTCTGATTTAGTTTCGAGAGGAGCATATAATAATGAAAGTGTATGACGCGATTTAATCGTGTAATTCGCTCTCAAACGATAAAATGCTTTTGGGTTGGGTTGCAAATCATCTTTCAGAGAGAAAAATGTACCGTTATCGCCCGGAATGCGAACATCATTATAACCAGTAGAAACAAAACCTGTTTCCAGATCAAGCAAAGCCTGAGCTTTTATAGATGACGTCCAACATAAAAGCAGGAATGCTATAAGCGTTGAAAAGATTATTTTTTTCATATCGTTTGTATTGGTATTATTATTAAACATGAATAAGGATTATCGGGGTTCATTGCTTTTGCTATCTTTAAGTCTTTCATTTATTTCATTGAATTTCATTATTTAATAATATTTTCGCCTAACCCATTTCTCAAAACCTATAATGATCAGAATTGAGAAAGACACAGACGCTGATAAGACCCAGGCATCAAAAAATAAAGGAGACGATTTAAATACCTGGTTCATAAAAGGGAGATATACGAAGGAAACCTGAACAAGCAAAACTATTGCTATTCCAAGGTATATCGAAAGATTTGAAAACAGACCTATATGACTTGCCGAGTATTTTATAGACCGGCATTCGATAAGATAAAACACCTGAAAAAAACCATTGCAGTTACAGCCATTGTTTGTGCTTCCGACAGAGCCAGGGCGTTATCTGTGCCTCTGGCAAGTTCCATATTGTATTCCCAAAGAAATAGTCCAATTGCTCCAACCGCCATTATAAGAGATACCAATATTATACGGAAAGTGACGAAGGGGGTAAATATGGATTTGCCTGGTATTCTTGGAGGGCGTTTCATGATATCGGGCTCCATTGCTTCCATTGCCAGGGGCAGTGCCAGCGCAACAGCAGTAATAAGGTTAATCCATAAAACCTGAACAGGTAACATAGGAAGAAGTAAAACACCATCTTCTGAAGGGAAAAACAACACAGCTAAAAATACAACCAAACCTAAACCTATACTGGTAGGCAAAAGAAATATAATGGATTTTAAAAGGTTGTCAAATACCCTGCGTCCTTCTTCAACAGCAGCTTCAATACTCTCAAAGTTATCATTAACCAAAACCATGTCGGCAGCTTCTTTAGCCACGGCAGTACCTGTAATACCCATTGCAACACCTATATCTGCACGTTTAAGTGCAGGTGCATCATTTACGCCATCGCCTGTCATGGCAACAACTTCTCCGTGTGCCTGTAATGCTTTTACAATATTTAGCTTGTCCTCGGGCGATACGCGTGCGAAAATATTAGTGGTTTTAACTGCTTCCGACAACTGCTCAAAAGTCATCAGTTGAAGTTCCCTTCCGGTAATAACCTGACCGGCATTTTTAAACCCAAGTTCCCTGGCAATTATTGAAGCAGTTGCAGGATGGTCACCCGTGATCATTTTTATGGTAATACCTGCATTATGACAAGTTTCAATGGCTTTTTTTACTTCCATTCGCGGTGGGTCACTCATGGCCTGGATTCCAATAAAATCGAAATCGAAAAGATCTTCTTCTGCAATGAGGCCGGTATGTTCGCCGGGCAGCCATTTGGAGGCTATAGCCAATACCCTCATACCGGTTTCAGCGAGTTGCATTACCTCTTTTCTTATTTGTTCAGGTTCGATGCCATCAGATGATATATCCCGGGTTTTTAAAATCGGGATAACGGATTCAGGAGCTCCTTTAAGGTAAATTACTTTTTTCCCTCCCTGAGAGGTATGAAGGGTAGCCATGATTTTTTTATCCGAATCAAAAGGCATTTCGTCTAACCTTGGCCAATTTACATTTGCTTCAGCAATATTTAATCCAAATTTGTTCCCTGCAACAATCAGCGATACTTCTGTAGGATCTCCAACGGCAATCCACTGCCCATCGGTATAACTAAGGCTTGCATCATTGCAAAGTACCGAAGCCAGCATAAGTTCACCAATTTCGCTGTTTTTTGCCTCAGCTCCGGTATCGCTTCTCAGAATTTTACCATCAGGATTAATGCCCGAACCTGTAGTTTGATATCTTTGCTTGCCATTCCAAAGTACCCTAACGGTCATTTCGTTCAGGGTAAGTGTACCGGTTTTATCGGAACAAATAACAGTAGTGCTACCCAGGGTTTCCACTGCCAGTAAATGCCTGATAATCGCATTTCTTTTGGCCATTCTCATAATACCAATTGCTGCCGAAATAGTAATAACAGCAGGCAAACCCTCAGGTATTGCGGCTACAGCAATTGTAATAGCTGATAGTATGGCATCTATGAAACTATTATTGCGATAGATCCCGATAATTAAAATCAAAATACTGACGATCAGAATTGCATAAGTAATTGTTCTTGCAATTTTTTCGAGCGATTTTGTCAATGGCGATTTTATAGTTGCCGTAGTTTGAAGAAGTTCAGAAATATGGCCAATCTCCGTATTATTGCCTGTTGCAACAACAACACCTTCAGCAGTGCCTGAAGTAACCAATGTGCCACTATAGGCCATACACCTTCGATCCGCTATACCTGCATCCGCTTCAGCTATTTGTGTGTGTTTTTCTACAGGGAATGATTCTCCTGTAAGGATTGATTCATTGCATTGCAGGTTTTTTGAGAAAGTGAGGCGTATGTCAGCAAAAACCTTTTCGCCAGCCTGGAGCAAAACATAATCTCCCTGAACCAGCTCCGAAGCCGGAATATTCCGCTGCTCTCCATCCCGCATTACCGTAACAAATTCGGGTAAAAATTTAGTAAGCCCCTGAATAGCCTTACCGGCCTGAAACTCCTGAATAAATCCTATAACAGCATTAATCAGAATTACCGAGAAAATTACAATACCATCGACAACTTTCCCCAATGCAAAGGACAAAATAGTAGCCCCGATAAGAATAAATAAAATAGGATTAAGAAACTGCCGGATAAAAATTTTAAAAGCACTCTCGCCTCCGTGTCCTTGCAGGATATTTAGCCCTGATTCTTTTTGCCGTTTATTAACTTCGGCTATGGAAAGGCCATTTGAGGAAGTATTGAGTATTCCTAACACATCCAGATAAGGAAGTAAATGCCATTTATGATTTTGGCGGTCTTTGTTCATATTCTCTCAAGTATGAAGTTTTGGATAAAACCTTTTTCTGTCAACTATTCGTCTGTTATGCCAAGAACGCTCACTATTCATGTCAGTTTCGGCGTGAGCAACAGTTTTTTTATTGTTAAAAATTGAATTGCGCTTTTAGTTTATTAACACTTTCTGGTCACACATTGTTTATTCTTTAATTGGCTTACAACATGCTGCTGTGTCAGTTTTTCCAAATAGATTTCTGCATTTTGCAAGTGAGCAGTTCGCTTTTCCACGGTCATTTTATCAAAACTCTTAACCAACATGCCTAACCTTGGATTTTGCAATGATTGCTGCTGGCTAATAACGACTGACAACTGGCAGACTTGCACACTAAAAAAATGGTGCCATCTAAAACATTAGGCATTAATAATCAAATATTTATCACTATCATGCCAGCTGCTCCTTGCATAGGCCATTTGAAAGCGGGGTGCAAATTTCATCCATACGAGCTGGCAAAGAGCCAAACAATTTTGCCATTAACACGATTCGGCGCAAAACAAAAAGTTTTTCTACATGTTGTATATAAAAAAACTCAAATGAAAATTCTCCTTACCGGAGCTACCGGATATATCGCGCAACGGTTGCTGCCTGTTCTGCTCCAGAATGGTCATCAGGTTGTTTGTTGCGTACGGGATAAATCAAGATTTAACCATGAGCGGTATAATTCGGGTGATCTCAGCGTAATTGAGGTAAATTTTCTTGAGGCAGAAACGCTGAAGCAAATTCCTGATGATATTGAAGCCGCCTACTACCTGATTCATTCGATGTCGACAAGTGTGGGGGATTTTTCAAAGCTGGAAGAAGTTTCAGCCAGAAATTTCAGGGCACGTATAGATCAGACCAATGCATTACAGGTCATTTACTTAAGTGGAATCACCAATACTGATAAACTTTCAAAACATCTGAATTCAAGGAAAAATGTTGAAGAGATTCTAAAATCAGATAAATATTCGCTTACAACACTTAAAGCAGGCATTATAATAGGTTCGGGAAGTGCATCCTTCGAAATTATCCGCGATTTAGTGGAAAAGCTACCGCTTATTATTGCTCCCCGCTGGCTGAACACACGGTCGCAGCCTATTGCCATCAGAAATGTGATCCAATACCTGGTAGGAGTTTTAAACAACAAGCCGACTTTCAACAACAGCTACGACATTGGGGGTTCTAAAATCCTTACATACAAAGATATGCTTTTGAGATTTGCCAAAGTAAGAGGCCTGAAGAGAATAATATGGGTAATGCCTGTAATGTCTCCGCGACTGTCCTCCTATTGGCTCTATTTTGTCACTTCAACCACTTATTCGCTGGCAATCCACCTGGTAAACTCCATGAAAGTAGAGATTATCTGCAAAAAAAATAATCTTGACGAACTGATTGGCGGTATTCAACTGATTGGTTATAATAAGGCCATTCAACTGGCATTTGGTAAGATCGAACAAAATCAGGTTGTATCAAGCTGGAAAGATGCCCTCACCAGTTCAACACTAAAAAACGGAATCTCGCAACACATACAAGTACCTAAATTTGGATGTTATATTGACAAAAGAATAATAAAAATCGAAAATTGCTGTGACAGGGCTTTACAGAATATCTGGTCGATAGGTGGAACCAGAGGCTGGTATCATGCCAATTGGTTATGGGAAATCAGAGGAGCCATCGACAGGCTTTCCGGCGGTGTCGGACTACGTCGGGGCCGAAAAAATCCGGACGAAATATCCGCAGGTGAATCACTCGATTTCTGGCGGGTTTTGCTGGCCAACAAATCCGAGAAGAGGCTCCTCCTTTATGCTGAAATGAAACTGCCGGGTGAAGCCTGGCTTGAATTTAAGATTACAGGCGATAATCAACTTATACAAACTGCAACATTCAGACCGTTGGGAATCTGGGGCCGTACTTACTGGTATGCAGTACTTCCGTTTCATGGATTTATCTTTAAGGGAATGATTAAAAAAATTGCTTCAATATAATTTCGGAAAATTCTAATTGAGCCTCAAAAAATAGTCGCTTGTATTCTCAAATTTCATTTACCTACTTTTATTAATCTTTGATTTAAAATGAATCTTCAAATTCTTTCAATAATTTTATTTCTGTCAATTTTCCCGGGCTTATCAGTAAATGTTGTTGGGCAGAACCCAGGTTCATATTATTCCTTGGGATACCAATATGACAAACCAGCTGATGGTGTCGTCAGAATACTGACTTACAACGTCCGCAATTGCGTCGGAATGGACGAAAAAACCGACTATAACAGGGTGGCAGAGGTAATAAAAGCAATCCAACCTGATTTTGTTGCTTTACAGGAACTCGACAGCGTAACTACACGCAGCAATAAAGTTGATGTGTTGAAAATTCTGGCCGAAAGGTGTGGCATGAATTATATTTATGGAGGTTCGATTCCTTATCGGGGAGGCAAATATGGTGTTGGAATACTATCAAACAAAACTTTTGTAAGCACTTCCTTTTGCTCCTTGCCGGGGAGAGAAGAAAAAAGAGGATTGTTGACTGCTGAATTTGAGAACCTGATTCTTTTTTGTTCCCATTTTTCCCTGACAGAGGCCGATCGGGTTGCTTCAGTTGAGCTAATCAGCAAAAAGGCTGCCCGCTTTGGTAAAAGAGTGTTTCTTGCCGGGGATCTTAATGCTGCTCCAAAATCGGAACCAATCAATCTGTTAACAAAATCGTGGATTAATCTCAGTGGTCAAAATCCTTCATACCCTTCGTCAGCGCCCACCGAATGTATTGATTATATCTGGGGAATTAAAGGAAGCAGTTATAAGACTATCAAACAAGAAGTTGTGCCTGAGAAAACAGCATCAGATCATCGGCCTGTCTTTATTGATGTAACTTTTTAAATTGGGTGGCATTTTTTATCAAAAGTGCCAAAACTTCGTGCAAAACAAATCAGACTTCAAGATCAACTTTATGTAGTTATTTTAACTAACTTAGTAACCATTAAAATAAAATTATCCGGAATGTTTTTAGAGCGGGTTTACGAAGGCCGAAACGATATTGGCCGTTGGATCGCAATGATTGCAATCGTGTTATTTATCTGGCAAATCATTGGTGTAGTGCCTCTGGGTATCCTGATTGCTCTAAAAATGGCTGAGAATCCTGATCTTGAGCCCAACCTTGAAAATCCACTTGATTTCTTGTCTTACGATATCTCCCAAATGACCGGATTTGTACTGGTGATGATTCCTTTCATCCTTGCTCTGATCGCGATGTGGATTTTGATGAAACCTATTCACGAAAGACCCTTGCTGTCTGCGATAACCGGACATAGTCGCTTCCGGTGGAAGAGATTTCTTTGGGGAGCCGGCGCGTGGACTGTACTGCTCTCCGTTTATGCTGTCTTTGCCACAATTACCGGAATACAAAAGATTGTGTTTCAGTTCGATCCGGCAACGTTATTCACCCTGATAGCATTTTCCTTACTGTTAATCCCTTTACAGAGTGGATTTGAGGAAGTTTTTTTTCGGGGATACCTTATGCAAGGATTAGCCAAAATGCTAAAATACAAATGGTTGCCACTACTAATCACCTCATTGATCTTTGGAGCTATTCATTTCGCTAATCCGGAAGTTAAAGCATCAGGTGCATTAATTACTATGCCACAGTACATCTGGTTCGGTATTTTCTTTGGAATTTGTGCCCTGATGGATGAAGGTCTGGAGTTGGCCTGGGGAGTTCATTTAATCAACAATTTGTTTCTGTCCGTGTTTTTCACACAGGATTCCAGCGCAATACAAACACCGGCACTCTTTCGAATTACCGATATAAATCCACTTTTCGATTTGATTTCGTTGCTTGCGCTTTCAATAATATTTATATTTGTTGCTCATAAAAAATTTAAATGGCCGGCATGGAATTATTTACTGGTTAAAATCGGGGAACCCGACACTGACGATGAAAAATTATTTGAATTCATTGATGATGAATACGATGAATCCGATTAAAAACAAATATTTAACACTTATTCGCTATGGAATTGTTTTCAACGAAAGAAGTTTGTAAATCTTATGCCAACCACCAGGCATTAACCAATGTTTCTATCTCGGTTAGGGAGGGCTCTGTTTTCGGTTTGCTGGGTCCAAACGGAGCCGGCAAAACAACTCTGATCAGGATTATCAACCAGATCACTGCCCCCGACAGCGGTTCAGTTTGGTTTAATGGCCGTCCACTAAAACCTGAAGACACGCATCAGATCGGTTATCTTCCGGAAGAACGGGGCTTGTATAAAAAGATGAAAGTCGGGGAGCAGGCGCTCTACCTCGGCCAGCTTAAAGGATTATCGCGGCGCGACGCGATGAAAGAACTTAAAATGTGGTTCGAGAAGTTTGAAATTACTGGATGGTGGGATAAAAAAGCAATGGAACTTTCGAAAGGAATGCAGCAAAAAGTTCAGTTTATTTGTGCCGTACTTCACAAGCCCAGTCTGCTGATTTTCGATGAACCTTTCAGCGGATTCGACCCTATCAACACCGATATTATTACCCGTGAAATACTCCGGATGAAAGAGGAAGGGGCAACGATCATTTTCTCAACTCACAACATGGAATCAGTTGAACAGTTGTGTGATCATATCGCATTGATTGACAAATCCAGAAAAATCCTCGATGGTGCAACTCAGCAGATACGGGAAAAATTCAAAACAAATACTTATGATGTCGCCTATCGTGGTCAGCTCGATATCAGCGGTCGTGAATTATCCGGGAAATATCATATTATCAAGAATGATCCCAATGGAGAACTCAACAGAATAAGTATCCAGCATTTAAACGGAAGCGACTCAAAAGAACTAATCAAAGACCTCATTGAATATGTCGAGATTATTTCGTTTAATGAAGTAATTCCCAGCATGAACGAAGTATTCATTAAAGTTGTCAAACAAAACGCCTAAAAAATAGCCTTATGCATAAAATATTACTGATCATACGAAGAGAATATACAACCCGGGTTCAAAAGAAATCATTCATTATTCTTACGCTTCTTATGCCGGTTATGATGGCGGCATTGATGATTCTTCCAGCTTATTTTGCGACTATGGATGACGAACAGGTCCGTACAGTAGCAGTATATGACGGTTCTGCCATATTTCTTGGAAAACTTGAAAACTCAGAATTCACTAAATTCAAGTTTATTCCAAAAGAGGAATATCAGACAACCAAAGAGAATATAAAAGGCTCAAAATATTACGCACTATTAGATATATCGCCCAATTTTCTGACAACCAATTCGGTGCAGGTTATCTCCGGAAGCAACATTCCGTTCGATCTAAAATCGCAGATCCAGAATAAATTACAATTTGTGATTGAAAATGATAAAATGGCCGAAGTAGTCAGGCAAACTGCTATTCCTGATCTTCAGGAAAGAATTAAAGCAACCAAAACTCACATTAATATTGACACCATTAAATTAGACGAAGGCGGGAAGGCTAAAAAAAGTTCGACTGAGATAGGAATGGTACTCGGCTATATCTTTGGCTTCATGATTTATATGTTCATATTTATCTATGGGACTCAGGTAATGCAAGGAGTAATGGAGGAGAAGCAAAGCCGCATTGTGGAAGTTATTATTTCGAGCGTAAAGCCGTTTCAGCTGATGATGGGGAAAATTATTGGAATCGCCTTAGTTGGATTGACACAGTTTGCGCTATGGGTAATTCTTGGATTTATAATTCTTACAGCCTCAAAAAGCTTTTATCCGGGCGCTTCCTCTACGCAGCAAATAAAAGATGTAATGGCTCAAAATCAGGATGCAGTGCAGCAAACTGCCGGTTCACAAATGGACAAAATGCAGGAAGTTTTCTCATTGATCAGCACCATTAATTTTCCATTAATTATTGGTTGTTTCTTCTTCTTCTTTATCGGAGGATACCTTCTTTACAGTTCTATGTTTGCAGCCGTGGGCTCAGCTATTGATGCACAGGAGGATGCGCAGCAGTTTATGCTGCCGGTTACAATTCCCCTGATTCTGTCTATTTTGGTATTGATGAGTGCTATCAAAAGTCCTGAAGGACCCATCGCATTTTGGTTTAGCATCATTCCGTTCACTTCCCCGATTGTGATGATGGCCAGAATACCATTTGGCGTACCGGGATGGCAAATAGCACTTTCGATGTTTTTACTGGTTGCCACTTTTGTTGGAATGGTGTGGGTAGCAGGTAAAATATACCGAACCGGCATTTTAATGTACGGCAAAAAACCAACATGGAAGGAACTGGGTAAATGGCTGATGTACAAATCATAGCCAATCTGGCAAAGAAGATTTCAATTAACGGATTCATAAAAATAACAGCTAAAGGCAGGTAATTTAAAGAGTTGCCTGCCTTTATTAATTAGGTGTGCTGGAAACTTTTTTCTATTTTTATTCTTTTACTTAAATACTCTCATGATAACTCTGCTGATCGTAATCTTTGTTTTAGGCTATATTCTTATTGCTTTTGAACATTCAATTAAAATAAATAAATCCGCAATTGCACTGATAACCGGGGTCCTTTGCTGGTCGGTATACAGTTTGTTTTCTCCCGACAATAGCTCCATCAACGAAGAATTAACCAGTCACTTAGGAGAACTTTCAGGAATATTGTTTTTTCTGCTCGGAGCAATGACTATCGTAGAATTAATCGATTCGCATGAAGGCTTTGAACTTATTACCTCCAGAATCACTCAAACTGACATAAGAAAACTACTCTGGATTATCGCCTTTATAACCTTCTTCTTATCGGCTATTCTCGATAATCTGACAACTACAATCGTGATGGTCACACTATTAAGAAAATTGATAAAGAGTCAGAAAGATCGCTTATTTTTTATTGGAATAATTGTGATTGCAGCTAATGCAGGAGGTGCCTGGACCCCAATCGGCGATGTTACAACCACAATGCTTTGGCTTGGCAATCAGATAACGACTACCAATATTATTTTAAAGCTTTTTCTTCCCAGTGTCGTTTGCCTGGTCGTTCCTTTGATTATTTTATCCTTTAAATTAAAGGGATCAATTGAAAGACCTGCCAGCGCAGACCCTAAAAATCAAAAGAGCCTCTCATCTGTACAACAAAACATAGTGTTCTTTTCCGGTATCTTAATTTTCATACTGGTGCCCGTGTTTAAAACGTTTACCCATTTACCACCTTACATGGGAATCCTTGCAGGGTTAGGAATACTCTGGGTGATTACTGAGATTATTCACGGGAAAAAAGAGGAATCAGTTAAACATGCCTATTCAGTTGCACAGGCTCTGCGTAAAATTGACACCTCCAGTATTTTATTTTTCTTAGGAATTCTTGTCAGTATTGCGGCACTCGATTCAGCAGGAATTCTGACCTCATTTGCCAAATGGATGTCAGCCGCTGTTTCAAATAACAACATCATCGTTTTATCGTTGGGTATTCTCTCTGCCATTGTTGATAATGTGCCTTTGGTTGCCGCTACACAAGGAATGTACGACCTGACAGTCTATCCTACAGACCACTATTTCTGGGAATTTCTTGCCTATTGTGTCGGAACAGGGGGTAGTGTATTAATCATTGGATCGGCAGCAGGCATCGCAGCAATGGGAATGGAAAAAATTGACTTCTTCTGGTATCTGAAAAAGATAAGTATCCTTGCCTTGGTCGGATATTTTTCAGGGGCAGTTGTTTATATTTTACAGTATCAGCTATTCGGTCTGTGACAGATGGGAAACAATCAAAAAGTCAATCGGTATGCGGTGATAGACATGGGGACAAACACCTGCAATTTACTGATAGCAGATATATTAGCTAACGGATCGTTCGTGCCGGTTTACGATCGCAAATTACCGGTAAAGCTAGGCAGGGGTGGAATTCATAAAGATATTTTGCTGCCTGCAGCCATAGAGCGCGGAATATTGGCGTTACAAAGTCATTTCAAAACCATTGAGGAGTACGGTGTCAGCAAGGTCAAAATCGTTGGAACATCTGCGTTAAGGGGTGCTGCCAACAGCGACGAACTACTAAATAAGGTAAAAGAATTATTCGATTGGAACATTGAAATAATTGATGGAGAAGAAGAAGCAGAATTGATTTTCAGAGGAGTTCGGCTATCCTTGCCAGATGGAATCGGGAATTACCTGATTCTTGACATCGGGGGAGGCAGCATTGAATTTATTATTGCAAACAACGACACTGTCATCTGGAAAAAAAGCTTTAATATTGGTATTGCCCGTGCTCTGGAAGCTATTCCAATGTCCGACCCTATTTTGCAAACCGAAATCCTTTCATTGGAAAAGTGGTTCGATGCACATCTCGCAGAGCTATGGGAAGCCTGCACAAGCTATAAGCCTCTGACGCTTGTTGGTTGTTCAGGAGCATTTGACACTTTTATAGATATTTATGAGAAAGCAATTCCGGATCAAAAGATTCGGGGTGTTTCTGAATTGCCTCTGATGGACTATTATAAAATCCATAATCTTCTGATTCAATCGGATCACCAAACCAGGAGTAAAATGCAGGGAATGGACGGAATGCGCGTCGAGATGGTAGTTATTGCCTCGGTTTTCACTAATTTTATACTACAGAGATGCTCTCTTCAAAAGTTGCTCCACACGCACAACTCATTAAAAGAAGGCATCATGAACCAGCTTATTACTAAAGGATTATAACAATACCCATGGCAAAGATTTTAGTTATTGACGATGAACGAAGCATCAGGAATACATTAAAAGACATTCTTGGTCTTGAAGGCAATATTGTTGAGGTGGCTGAGAATGGTCTGCTAGGCCTTGAAATGGTGAAGAATACCGATTTTGATATCATTCTGTGCGACATTAAGATGCCTGAAATGGATGGGATCGAAGTTTTGGAAAAAATCATGGAGTTAAAGCCGGACACAACTGTTGTGATGATCTCCGGACATGGAAATATTGATACTGCAGTAGAAGCAATCAAAAAAGGGGCTTTCGACTTTATTGTAAAACCATTGGATTTAAACAGATTATTGATTACAATTCGTAATGCAGGTGACAAAACGCTCCTTCTCAAAGAAACCAAGGTTCTTAAACAAAAGATTTTCAAGCAATACGAAATCATCGGAGAATCACACCATATTAAGCGGGTACTTGAAATGACAGACCGGGTGGCACCCACCGAGGCCAAGGTTTTGATCACGGGAGCCAACGGAACAGGTAAAGAGCTAGTAGCAAGGAGATTACATGAATTATCCGCCAGAGCTGAAGCACCTTTCATTGAGGTCAATTGTGCTGCTATTCCATCTGAATTGATTGAAAGTGAATTATTCGGACATGAGAAGGGTGCATTTACTTCCGCCATAAAACAACGCAAAGGAAAATTCGAACAGGCAGACGGAGGAACCCTTTTTTTGGATGAGATCGGAGATATGAGTCTTTCAGCTCAATCGAAGGTTTTACGGGCTTTGCAGGAAAACATTATTACCAGGGTAGGCAGCGACAGCCTGATAAAAATTAATGTCAGAATAATTGCAGCAACAAATAAAGACTTGGCCGAGGAGATTAAAAATGGTAATTTCAGGGAAGACTTATACCATCGTTTAAGTGTAATTCTTATTAATGTCCCTTCGCTTGAAAGCCGGAAGGACGATATTCCATTATTAGCCGGTTACTTTATTGAGCAGATTTGCAATGAATATGGACAGCCTCCGAAAGAGATTGATCCAGAGGCAATTGAAGAATTACAAAACCGTTTATGGACAGGAAATATCCGTGAATTTCGCAATGTTATCGAAAGATTGATAATCCTGTGCAATAAAACGATTACACTTGAAGATGTGAAACTTTACGCCCCGGGAAATGGTATTTCCGAATAAAATCCGGGACTCCTTCATCCGGTTTAATCGGATAAGTGATTTACGCATCCTGAAACAATCCATATCATATTACATATAAGCACTTTAGGTCTTATTAAGTTATGAACAATTGTTAATAATTAAAGTTGAAAGGTAGTTGACACATCGTTGATATAAATGGCCCGAAAAATTTGCAAAAAGGATGATTGTTGTTGTATCTTTGTTTCATCAGGTAAGCGATAAAAGGTTACTTTGAAGTAGTGGAGACGGGGAGGTGCTCTTAGTTGAGTAAAGAGCCGGATCTTTCAGACCTTAGGGTTTGCACAACGGAGGAGTCAGAGGTTGAACAGGAAGAGAAATCGGATCGTTCAGTCAGCCCAAAAAAACGCTAGTCGTTCTTTAAAAGGTTGAGTAACGGATCGGAAATAAAGACAGGGCGCAAGTTCTGTACGCGCTTCCGGGGAACAAGCAGACTGCAAAGTTGAGGTGTTTCATATCGCAGAAAGTCGGATCGCAAGAAAAGAACCACTGCATATTCTAAAAACACTCCGTCCGGGAAGGTGATTCGCAAGAAAAACCGAATGGACAGCCGGAGGGTGAGGCTGTAAAAGGCTTAATCTGAAAGCGATGGGTTGTAAAATGAGGACTGAATGCGCAAGCACGAGGAAGTCGGTCATGCAGCCAGCCAATATAACCGTAGCCTGGCGCCAACGGTAAAGCAATTTATCAGCGACGAAATGGGAACAACTTGAAAAAGTGGTTCCCATTTGTGTTTTTATACCCTTTGAATAATGTATTGGCATTAATTTGGATCAGTTGATGATTAATATGCTATCAACAATTGTTGATAAATCGGGTTGATACTGAGTTGACGAATTGTTGATACAAAATGCTCAAAATAGTTGCATCATAAGCAGTTAATGATGTACCTTTGAAATATCAAGTAAGCGATAAAAGGTTACTCTGAAGCAGGGGAGCTGGGGAAAGATTCTTAGCTGAGTAAATAACCAGATCATTCAAACCTCCGGGTTTGCCCTATGGAAGAGTCAGAGGTTGGACAGGAAGAGAAATCGGATCGTTCAGTCAGTCGGAAGAAAACGCTTGTCGTTCTTTAGAAGGTTGAGTAAGGGGCCGAAAAAGCAGGAGACGTAAGTTTCGTGAATAATTCGGGGAAGAAAGAAGCTGAAAAGCCGGTGTCTTCCATACAGAAGAACTTCTGATCGCGAGAGATGAACCACACTGTATTCCAATAAAACACTCCGTCCGGGAAGGTGGACCGAAAGGAATACCGAAGGGACTGCAGTATGGTGAAGCTGTAAAAAGCTGAACTTGATAGCAAAGGGCTGATATACAAATCAACAGATGCGCAAGCATCCAGAAGATGTAAATTCAGCCAACCATGATAACCGTAGCTTGACGCCGTTCGTGAAGTAATTTACAAATGACGAAATGGGAACAACTTGCAAAAGTGGTTCCCATTTGTGTTTTTATTGCTATTCCTGTCAATACGATGCTTCCCTAACCACAATATTGCATCGGTCACCAATTTATTTTGAACCCTGTTGGAGAACGTAGAGGAAAGCTGTTGATTTGTCTTAAACTCATAATCAATACCATTCATTTGGAGAAGCCTTAAAAGTATGTGGTAAATGTTTTGTAGCCGGGTGACTCCGATCCTCTGCACGCAATATGGCAGAGGTGGGCCTCCAGGTATTTCCCTTATATTCGCCACATCCTAAAAATTCGTTATGATACCAATCCCAATTCTGTGGAATATCGGATGAATTGAGTGCACAAAACTAATATGAGCCGGATCATGCTGACCGGAATAAAATGCGACCACCTTGAATTTTGGTCCTCCTTTCCGGGCAAAAATAACGGGACTGACCAACAGCAATAAAAAGAGCAGAACGAGTCTTAAATAATGCTTGGATTTAAAATACGGTATCATCGGAAATAAGTTAATCTCTTAGGGCCGGTCCACATAAAGCGTCTCTTGGGTTACAATGGACAATTCGTACAAAAAATCACCGATTCTTTGAGTGATACTCCTGAAATAGGCCTCTCCTTTCTCAGGAGTAGCAAGACCGGGATTTCCAATACCAGTATCTTTGGTTACTTTCGTCCAACGCCGTTCAGCCCATGCCCATCCTTCGTTAAGTGCTTCAATACTAAAAATACGCGCTTTACCATCTCCTGCCTCAGCTAACGGCAGAACAAGTTCAGGTGTTAGAAATTGCATAAAACTGGTTTCTACTTCACCTGCATGTTCGCCCATATCCTCAAAAAAATGCTCTGCGCCGGGAATCTTAAACCAATTGCACTGACAAATAAACATCGAAGGGAAAAGAAGACCTAGTTCCCTGATAATCTGCCTGAAATCATTTCCGCCATGAGTATTGAGAATCACTAGTTTATGTATTCCCTGACGATCAAGAACAGTGATCAGATCTTTTAGAATCAAAAACTGGGTACTCGGATTGAGGTTCATATCAAGTTTCACATCGGGTTGCCCTGTATTTACACCATAGGGAATCGTAGGGAGAACAATCACTTTGCCTCCCCTTGAGCAGGCAATCCTTGCTGCCTCCGCCGCGATATGATCGGCCAAAATATTATCAGTACCGTAAGGAAGATGATAATTGTGTGCCTCAGTTGCTCCCCATGGCAAAACAGCTAGCCGTATATCCGACTCTTTCACTGCTTTCCAATTTGTTTCTGTCAGTATATATGACCTCATAATTATTTCAGATTAAATTTTAAAATTAATAAAATAGTACGAATTGCGTTGGATAAAACACATAAAGCCGCACCATTTAAAGTATTAACAGTTTTTACAAAAATACCGTTTAGATTTTATCATCCGAATTATTATCTTGTGAAGCACAAATGGTCAATCAATTCATAAAACTTTCCACATTGTCGAACTAACATTCATTAAACATTATCATGAAAATTAACACATTAAAAATCGCCACCCTGTTATTCCTTCTTTTGTGGTCCATCACAGGAATGACACAGGTTGTACTCCCTCCCTTCTTTAATTGTAATATGGTCCTCCAGCAAGGTATTGAAATTCCGGTCTGGGGATGGGCTTCTCCCGGTGAAAAAGTAACTGTCACTTTGGACAAAAGCATTGCCAAAACACGAACTGGAAAAGATGGGAAGTGGCGGGTAAATCTCCCCAAAATGAATTATGGAGGCCCTTTCAAAATGACGGTCAGCGGAAAAAATTTCAGAACCATCGAGAACATCATGATTGGAGAAGTATGGGTCTGTTCCGGACAATCGAACATGGAGTTTCATGTGTCGGGCACAAAAAATGCTGCCGCAGAAATCGCTGCTGCCAATTATCCGGATATCAGATTATTCACAGTTAAGAAAAGAGTATCCAAAGAACCTCAGGAGAATCTGGAAGAAGGCGAATGGTGGGCTTGTACCCCACAATCCGTTGCAGCTTTCTCAGCAGTTGGCTATTTCTTTGGACGGAATCTATACGAGAAGCTGAAAGTGCCTGTAGGTTTGATTCACACTTCATGGGGCGGAACTGTTGCTGAGACATGGACTAGCGCTCAAACAATTGAAAATGATCCCGACCTTTCTGAATTACTTGGGAAACTGAAAAATGTAGATATGAATACGACAAAAGTTGGGCCCAACAACTACCCGACCTTACTATATAATGGAATGCTAAATCCTATTATTCCCTATGGAATCAAAGGTGCAATCTGGTATCAGGGTGAGTCAAACGCTTCAAGAGCCCAGCAATACAAACGAGTTTTTCCAAATATGATCAAAGACTGGAGGACAAAATGGAACCAGGGAAATTTCCCATTTCTTTTTGTGCAGCTTGCCAACTTTAAAAAACCAATTGCAGAACCTGCCGAGAGCGAATGGGCTGAACTGCGTGAAGCTCAGACTCAAACGCTTCAGCTCGAAAATACAGGAATGGCGAACATCATTGATGCCGGAGACGCAGAAAACATACATCCCAATGATAAACAAATCGTTGGATATCGCCTTTCGTTAGCTGCGCGTAAAGTTGCCTATGGAGAAAACCTTGTTTACACAGGCCCTACTTATAAGGAAATGAAAACGGAAAAAAATAAAATCTATATCACCTTCGATCATACCGGAAAAGGATTTAAAGTAAACGATCCTTATGGCTATATTAATGGTTTTACGATTGCAGCTAAAGACGGAGATTTTAAATGGGCAAAAGCCACCATCGTGAATGAGAATACGATAATGGTTACGAACGAGGCTATCGAAAATCCTGCAGCAGTAAGATATGGCTGGGCCGATAACCCTGACGATCTCAACCTTTATAATACTGAAGGACTGCCAGCAAATCCTTTTAGAACAGACACGAGACCTGGCAAAACGAAATAGAACCAATGACGCAAAAAAAAGAGTGCTAACTATCGCGAGCACTCTTTTTTTTGTATAATCTGGCAATCTATTCAAGCAAAAATGGCCATAAACGACCTGCCATCATCGCGTTTTCCCAAATTTTAAAAGGCTTGCCGGAGAGCGAAATTCCATACTCTTCAACAGCCTGCGAAAAACTTACTCCTTTACGGAATAGCCAGTACAAATGACTCTCAAATAATTGACCCGGCGTAATCTTTTTATTCATGATAATAGCCAGATCAAAAAGATCTTTATTGATTATATTCTCAGAAACCGGAAGGTTTTTATCTTTATGTAATACCGTCTCATGATCCTGTAATTTATTTAATATCCTATAAAAAAGACGGTAATTCTCAGATTGAATTTTATAAGTGTGCGTTTTACCGGTCAATTTACGCGTGAAATTAAAGCGAAGATAATCAGGCTTCAACATAAACTGACCAGACTTAACTTCAATTGCCTCATCAGCAGTTAATCCATAATTGTACAGCAAAAACAGAATAATGCGTTGACGGTCAGACTCACACCGACTCATCATTGCCCGGATTTCCTCCGGTGAAAAATAATCTTCCATAAAAACTTTCTATATATAACTTCGGATATGATATTGCAGAATAACCTGCCATAAATATATAAGATCGTATAAATTGAAAAACATGAACAAAAGTCCGGAGATTGAACTTTCATGTCATTTCATAAAACAAATATAGGCATTATTTTTATTCTTTCAAACAATATAATGGAAAATCTAAAAACAGCTAATAATATGAATTATATTATAATTAGACCCTTGTCAAACCTAATCAATATTACATAATAAACGTACTGAATCAATTATTTTATTCGGAATTAAACTGAAAATCAGCATTCCACTTTCAACTATTTCCATAGAAATAGCAATGAATTTGTAATTATGACATTTTTCCTATCCTTATCGAGCCTACTTTTCAAAAAAATCCGTCATTTTCGGATTAAGGAATATAACAGACTGATTTCCTGAGCCCATATCGTGTCATCCGGAGTTTCCATAATGATTGGCATATTATCGAAACGGGGATCGTTCATAAGCACTTCGAAAAGTTCCATCCCAATAAAGCCTTGACCAATACTGTTGTGCCTGTCGACACGTGTTGCCAATTCTTTTTTCGAATCATTAAGATGAATGGCCTTCAAATAATTCCAACCCACAATTTCATTGAATTTTGCGAACGTCTGATCAAAAACCTCCTTTGTGCGAAGGTCGTACCCTGATGTAAAAGTATGACACGTATCAATGCATACACCCACTCTCGACTTATCTTCAACCTGATCAATAATAGCTGCAAGATGTTCAAAAACATATCCCATATTAGTCCCCTGCCCTGCTGTATTCTCTATCACTGCAGTAACACCGCGCGTTTCATTCAAAGCAATATTGATCGATGTGGCAATACGCGACAAACACTCAGCCGGAGTAATTTTATTAAGATGGCTGCCGGGATGAAAATTCAGCATCTTCAAGCCCAACTGCTCACAACGAAGCATTTCATCGGAAAATGCCTCACGCGACTTCGTGAGCCCTTCATCTTCAGGATGACCCAGATTAATCAGGTAGCTATCATGTGGCAGGATCATCTCCGGAAGAAATCCATGGTCCGCACAATTTTTTTTGAAA
>CAYHDA010000023.1:0-24645 GCA_964355145.1 uncultured Mariniphaga sp. | reverse complement strand
AATAGTAGTTGTCAGATATTGCCGGAAACCTGTTCTTGACCTCTCCAATGGAATAACAGATCCATCCATTAAATTTGCCAGCTTTCTTTTGGGCCAGAAACTCCATTCCGATTGAATAGCCGTTGCCGTTAAAAAACTGCTCTGTCGATTGGACGTTGCTGCCAGGTTGGGGCACAGACCTGTAGCGCATTGAATATTCTGTGACGTTTTGATTGCGTTTATAATATCCCTCAACGCTGAACAAGTAGTCCGGTATATCATAATTAAGTCCAAGATTTAAATGAGCCGATGAGCTGACCGGGATTTCTTTTCCATTTGAGAGCAGCCAGAAATCACGGTTTCCGGACATAATATCTTCCCGGACCACTCTGTTGGCAAACTGGTAAAAAAGACCCGTCGCCGCGTTGACCGATATTTTTGGAGTTATCTGAAAACTGGCTTTTAATCGGGGTTCGGGATAGATACGGCCTGTTGCCCCAAAATAATTTGTCCGCAGCCCAACAGTTATGGCTATTAAATCATTGTACAACGAGATCTTATCCCGAGCATAAAATCCCACAAGCGTTGATTTTATCAACTTATCAAGAACCTTGATCGTATCGTTTTGCGAGTAGGTGTAGGCAATATCGTAATAAGTACCATATGCCCCGAATTCGAGGGTATTTTTGCTGTTGAAACTATATTTCCAATCGTTTTTAAAACTTACATCAACTAAATTATTGTCCTCCAGAATGCCACTTTTCATGATTCCAGCAACGCCATCTTTAACATAAGAGACCGAACGGCGCTGGTCGCGTTTACTGTAAAAATCTGAAAAGCTGATCAGTGAATATGAACTAAATTTTTCGCTGAGCTTTCTTGTCCATTTCAAACTCGAACCTATATTGCCATATCTTGTAAAATCATTGTTTTCCATCGAGATATTTCCAATTGCAGGCATACCACCTCCGCCTCCCGGAGGACCTCCGCCGCGCCCCTCTCTTTTCACAAACTGAGGCGAATTATCGAGGTAGTCGGTGCCATTGAAAATACTAAAAGTAACGATGTCATTTTTAGTTGCGTTGTACGTAATTTTTCCGTTAAAGTCATAAAAGTAGGAGTTAGCCTGAGCATTACCTGTTCCAAACCTCAACAATTTTTGAGATGACGAGCCGGATTGATTCATCCCGCTGATTTTATCATAAAGATATCCCTGATAGGATCTTCGAAACGCGAACATTGAAGTTATACGATCTTTATAAGGAATTTCCACATAGGCGTTCATACTAAGTAAACTGACCTCTGCGCCCATTGCAGCTTTCTTTGAATTACCGTCTTTTCCCGTAATTTCTGTCACACTTGAAAGCCTTCCTCCATATTTAGATTCAAAACCACCCTTATACAACTGGACGTCTTTAATGGCATTCGAGTTAAAGGCACTGTAAAATCCAAAAAGGTGATCAACATTATATACTGTGAATCCATCATAAATAATGAGGTTCTGGTCGGGTGTTCCTCCCCGCACATACATTCCTGCAGACCCTTCATTGGCTGCACTTACGCCAGGCATCAACTGAAATCCCCTCATGATATCTTTCTCTCCAAGATTTGGCAAGACTTTTAATGCGATTGGAGACATTTTTATTTTTTGTTCCAACGTGGCTTGTTGTAAAGCTTTATCATCCTTTCGTCCGTAAATAAATACTTCAGATATCCCGACACTTTGTTGTTTTAATTCGATATGCAGTGGTGTATTCTCCCTTTTAGGTTCCAGTCCTATCACTTTACCGTGGTAACCAATGTAAGAAATCACAATCACCGAGGTGTCAGCAGGTACATTCTCTAAAACAAAATGTCCGATTTGGTCACTTAAAACACCGTTGGTTGTACCTTGCACCATTATTGTTGCAAAAGGTATCCGCTCCCCACTATCAGAATCGACAATGTCACCTGAAAGCAGAAAATTCCGCTTTACCGGTTTAAGCGACTTACGTGTAACAGCAGTAACATTCTTTTCTTCCTCTTTCCCTTGCATTAACAGGTTAATGTGCTCCTTGTCTTTAGCGACGTAAATAAATCCGTCCTGCCCGACCAGAGTGGTCATGTCCCAGGAATTTCTTATCATTCTTAAAACACCCCCCACGGTTTTTTCGTTGTCCATCATCAGCGATGTCTTGTAATTTTTTAAATATTCAATATCGAATACAAACCGGATATTTAAATCGCTTCCCATGTCAAGTAAAATTTTATCGAGCGTACCAATGTAATCATTGGGAAGTTTAAAATTCTCGACTGTCTGTGCGTGGGAGAAAAGGGGAATTAACGATATCAGAATTATCGCAACAAATTGCCGTATCATCATGCAGGATATTTTTTATGTTAGATGATCCAAAATAAGAATTAGTTGCTCTAAAAGCTTTAGAAAATTGAGTGCTGAATCAGTTTAATTCTCTTCAAACCCTGAATAAATTTAAAATTTTCCGGATTAATCATTTTTATTACATTTGGCGCGCTCAGGTTGGCGTCCAAATAAAACCGTTTAAAAATATTTTATGAGTAATTTGATCGATAAAACAAAATCAGCATACGAATATCCGCTGCTAATTAAACAATTGTTTCTGGCTCCTTTAGAAAACAATCCCAATCAGGAGATTGTCTATCGGGATCAGCTTACCCTTACTTATAAAACCTGGAAAGAACGGGTTCACAGGCTGGCCAATGCTTTGACTTCAACAGGAGTAAAACAAGGGGACACAGTGGCTGTAATGGACTATGATTCACATAGATATCTTGAGGCATATTATGCTGTTCCGATGATGGGAGCCGTACTTCATACCATCAATGTGCGACTTTCAGCTGAACAAATGTTATATACAATAGATCATGCCGAGGATGATGTTATCATATGCCATACCGACTTTCTTCCATTGCTGGAGTCTATTAAAGGCCGGATTTCAGAGGGGAGAAAATTTATTTTAATCGATGATGGCGGTGAGGTATTCAATCATCATTTTCAATTTGAAGGAGAGTATGAGAAAATGCTTGCTGAAGCTTCCCCTCAATTTGATTTTCCTGAATTTGACGAAAACACCCGGGCAACAACCTTTTATACTACCGGGACAACAGGTCTTCCGAAGGGAGTTTATTTTTCGCACAGACAGCTTGTCCTTCATACACTTTCTACTACGGCAGCGCTGGCTTCAACTTCTGTCCAAGGACGTTTTCACAGAGAGTCCGTTTATATGCCGATTACTCCTATGTTTCATGTTCATGCTTGGGGGATTCCGTATATCGCAACTTTTTTAGGAACAAAGCAGGTGTATCCTGGGAAATATGTTCCTGCGATGCTATTAAAACTTTTAGTAGCACACAAAGTAACTTTCAGCCATTGTGTCCCAACAATTTTGAATATGCTTTTAAAAGAGCCGGGATCAATTGAATATGATCTTTCACGATGGACTTGCATCATAGGAGGAGCAGCACTACCCCGGAGTATTGCTCTTGAAGCAATGAAACGTGGCATTGATGTTTTCGCAGGTTATGGAATGTCAGAGACTTGTCCGGTATTATCACTTGCGCAATTAACGGAAAAAGATCTGGAACTCCCGATTGAGGAGCAGGTTGATCTGCGCTGCAGAACCGGTCGTCCGTTAGGTCTGGCTCAAGTCAGGGTTGTAGATTCTGAAGGAAATGAGGTGCCAACCGATGATAAGACTCCGGGTGAAATCGTTGTTCGTTCGCCCTATTTAACACAGGGATATTTAAAAGATCACGTTCATTCGGAAAAATTATGGGAAGGCGGATGGTTGCATACGAATGATGTTGCCTGTGTTAATCAAAATGGGAGCATCAGAATAACTGACCGCACAAAAGATGTAATAAAAGTTGGAGGAGAGTGGCTCAGTTCGCTGGAAATTGAAGATGTAATTGCGAAACATGAAGGTGTGGCAGAAGTAGCTGTTATCGGATATTTTGATGCTAATTGGGGCGAAATACCATTGGCAATCGTTGTTTCAAAAGAGGGAATTCAATTTGAAGACAGGGAAATCATTCAAATTGTTAAGGCCAGTGTCGATAACGGGGTATTGCCACGGGAAGCGATTACTCTCAAGGTCCAAAGGGCAGATTTAATAGACAAAACCAGTGTAGGCAAGATCAATAAAGTAGCACTCCGGGCCAGATTTTTATAAAATAATTAGCCCTGACAGGATTTATAACTTTCTCAGGGATAATTATAAAATATTCAATGCGCATCCCTTATCATTCTGTGGAATGCTTTTGTTTTCTGAAGATAATCTGTATCCATCCAGTTAATTACTTTTTCGCGCTCAACAATAAGGCAGAATTTTTCATAGGTTCCATCCTCGCGTGCCAGTACGGGCGTACGGATACATTTCATGTACAAAACGCCCAAAGAGGCCAGTTCTACCCGGTGAATCTGGTCTTCATTGCCGGCAGCCTTTTCCGCCTTCTCCAGAATCGAAAGGGCTTTGTTTAAAAACTCATTGGTAAAAAGCGTGTTTTCTACAGATAAATTAGGCGTAATATGAACATCCTTTGTTACCAGCCCCTGCACTAAATCGAAGTATTGCCTGACATAAGTACCCGCATGACCATAATAACCATAAATAAAATCATTCAACAACTCCTCGTAATCAAGATCGGGATTCCACAATAATTTGGCAAATACGTAAGAACGAAGCTCGGCAAGTTCACCTCCATCAGACTGAAAATTACCCTCCTCCATAATTCCAATCGCCTTGTTTTGCTGAAAGTCTTTGATATTTGACTGAAGGACATTGAAATTTGGAAACGGGGAGAGGTAATCAGCGTAACTTACCACGTAGTCCCAGATGTACATGTTCGGAGCAATCGCTCCCCAGTCCTGGAGGTCTTTGAGAAAGGAGGCATTTTGCTGACAGGAATGTAAATCGTGTGAAAAGCAGCACTCGATGCTACACAAGCGGACTACCACATTTTTACGCGGACGGATCGATTTAGGAGGGGTACGGGTATACACATAGGCTAAAGTGCCGATGAATTTATCCGGAAATTCTTTTTCTATTGACTCGGCTACCTGGTTTACAAACCAGATCATAAGTCCCGATTCGGATCCTTCAGACGTTGCAATCGATTTACAGCGATCGCAGGTACAAAACCCAACACAGTCATTCTGAGAGACATCGTAGATCAGGTGTTGAGGTTCTTTTCGTATTTGTTCCTTGATACCCTCAATGGTAATGCGCAGCACATCGGGATTGGTCAGGCATAACTGAGCACGATCATGGGTTCGTTTGCCATTAATTAAACTATAATATTCGGGGTGCGACTCAAAAAATCTTTCGGGAGGAACAAGTGCATAAAAAGTATGAACTCCCCAATACCCTTCCACACCACCAGGCTGATCCCTGTTTCCCATCGAACCATTGATCCGGTTATGTGCTGCATAGAACGGATTAAATGCATCGAAATAAAAATCATTCCGTACACGGATACCTGGTTTTTCGGTGTGAAAAAGCCTGTCGAATTGATAATCTGAACGTTGCGGAATATCGGTCACTTTTGAAGTGTACCACCGCACACCCATTTCGCGTTCCAAAAATGAGAAAACGCCATACATCGTTCCCCGCTGGCTTCCTCCATAGATAAGAATATCGCCTCCAATATTGGTGTATACAAAAGATTCATCGGTGATGGAAGGAGCTGCTTCTAATCCCAACGACCGAGAGACCTTGTTAAACCCCAAAACGATCCTTCCTCCATTATGCACGTCCTCTGCGGATTTAATTGGAATCAGAACACCGCTGCTCTTTTGGAGGCTGTTTTGAAGCTCTTTTGCCGCATATTGTTCCGATTCTGAGGCCCGGGGATCCAGAACTATGGCATAGGAAGAAATGCCGTTTCCAAATAGCCGGTAAACGTGGCGCTCACCAACAAAGAGTTTCTGCTCTATGTGAAGCGTATTCCCATTTTTGAGGGTTATGTTGATTACTGCATCAAGCTGTCTGTAGAATGCCGATTTTAATTTTATTCTTTTTAAAAAATCGCCCTGACAGGTTTCCTTCAACACCGGAGTTCCATTTTCTGTAATTCGCAAATCCACCTGACTAACAATTGTTTCCAGCAGTCCGGCAGGGTAAAGTGAAGTCAGTCCAATTGTTCCATCCTTCTGATAACTGACAGATAGCGGAGCCTCTTTTTCATTCATTTTTGAACCATCTATGGGTAAAAACCGCAATGCAAGCCGCCAGAGCCCCCCCTTTTCTTCAACTTTAAACAAGACGGTATTCCTCCCTTTCATCAGCATCACCGGAAGCACATCCTGATCGGTATAGATTCCACGGTTGGGGGCATGGTCCCACAGCTGCCGTCCGTTGACCCATAACCGGCCACCATCATTGCTGCCAAAAGCAATTTTCCAGAATCCTGTTTCCTGGACATACACTTCGGTGTAAGCATAAACAAATACAGGTTCCTTAGTCGAAACGTCATTGTCAAGATTTAGACTATTCTCGGAAGAAGTATAAAATTTCCAGGTATTAGAGCCCCCTTTGAATTTAACAACATCACCAGCCTTTACTTTCAGTAGTTGTTCCCCGCCACCTTTTTTCAGATAGTCGGTTTCGAAGCCGGTACAATGGGCAAAAACATCGTCGTTTTTCACCAGATCAAACGGGCCGCAAAGGAGCCATTGCTTGATCCACTCTCCGGCAATAAGTGGTTTTTGACTGAAAGTCTGTCCGCTTAAAATATTAATTATAAGCACTGTAAATACACAAACAAGTAATACAATTCGTTTCATAAATAAGTTATTAAATGTCAGCGATCATTTGATTTCCTTACAATTTAGATCTTAAATATTGTAAAGGCCAGATTATGTCGTCTTCTAAAAAAGGAGCATTTTTAAGTGCGAAATAGGGTTCCCTAAGCGATTCCCTTCCTAACAGGATCAGGTCGGCGCTATCATTTTGCAGTATGCTTTCGGCATGCTGAACAGTTGTAATCAACCCAACCGCACTAGTCAGGATACCGGTCTCTTTTTTTATCTTTTCTGCAAAAGGGACCTGGAAACCCGGACCAAACGGAACTTGCGCGTAATGTACTAAACCACCTGATGAACAGTCTATTAAATCAACACCTATCGATTTCAAGATTGCCGAAAGACGCACTGCTTCATCCACATTCCATCCTCCTTCGACCCAATCGGTCGCAGAGATCCGGACAAACAAGGGAAGATTCTCTGGCCAAACAGATTGTACCGCATTCACTATTTCAACGCACAGCCGAATTCTGTTTTCAAAACTTCCGCCATAATTATCAGTCCTGAAATTGCTCAAGGGAGATAAAAACTGATGAATGAGGTATCCATGGGCTGCATGTATCTCGACCACTTTATAACCTGCCTGAAAAGCGCGGAGTGCGGCAGTTTTAAAATCTTCCACTACCCTTGCGATTCCAAGATGGTCGAGTGCCTGAGGAGCTTCATCCTCGGGATTAAAAGGGAGAGCCGAGGCAGAAACAGTACTCCAACCGTCCTCTTTCATTTTTAACTGACTGCTTCCATTCCAGGGCAGGGCACAGCTTGCTTTTCTGCCAGCATGCGCCAACTGAATACCTGCCACTGAACCTTGGGAATGAATAAACTGTGTAATACTTTGCAATTTATCCATATGTTCTGCCTTGTACAAGCCTAAATCGGCAGGTGTAATTCGCCCTTCCGGGGACACGGCTGTGGCCTCCTGAATTATTAAGCCGGCACCACCAACAGCACGGCTGCCCAGGTGTACAAGATGCCAGTCGCCTGCAAATCCGTCGGAAGCCGAATACTGGCACATTGGCGGGATACCAATACGATTTCTGAACCGAACGTCTTTAATCGTCAACGGAGTATATAGTTTTGATGCCATAGCGCTATTATCCTATTTTCCTGCCTGCACCAGGACCAGGTTTCAAACTATGTATCTCATCGATACAAATTAACATAACAGCCTTTGGCTTAGGAAGATTCATTTTCAAAGAAGCTTCAGCTGCCCGCTCATAAATCTCACCTTCAGTTAATACTTCGGGAGTTCCTATAAATCGGTATCCATCCAGAATTTCGCGGTTCACCACTGCGATGGCTACTTTTGAACCGCCGAGGATATTTTTATAGGTCGTGCCACCGGTTCCTTCGGTGAAAATGAGCGTTTCATCATCAAAGACCCTCGTCGAACGCTTAGGTGCATTATTTGGAATTCCATCGGCACTTACAGTAGCAACGAAACATTGCTGCGTTGCAACCATCTCCTTCATCTCTTGTGTTAGCTTTGCCATGTCTTTGTATTTGTTAATAATCAAAATTGACGCTATTCTTCCTGTTTTGTCGTATTTCTTAGCACAAACGGACTAGTCGTATTAAAGGTGTCGGTAAGCGGCTGCAATAATTGCACGTCGTCAGCATTATTCATGGCTGCCGTTATCGCAAAGATTTTTATACGGTCATTATCAGGTAAGGTAATTGCAGTTGTTTCCGGGGGTAAGTTAATTTCATATTTAAAAATATAGCAATATTCGTAAGGCTCATTTCTTGTTGGGTAACCAAAATGCCAATGTGATGCAAACCAGGCGATATTATCCTGCTTTAAATAAGGCGCCTTAACGCTCAGTACAGAAAAGCCGTCGAGGTCAAATTGCCGGTCGTAATGTTGTCCGATAAATCCCTTCCAATTACTGACGCTTAAATTTACAGTTACTCCGTTTACAGTAAAAATCCCTTTTGATTCAGCAGTAGCAGCTGCTAAAATATAAATTTTATTGAAATCACCTTCAGGCAATTTTACCGTCTGACCTTTACAAGTAACAACATTCTTTTGTAAATCGGCTGTGCTGCCCATTTGAAACTTTACTCCCTCACTAACCAGTTCCCCAGATATTTGTTCGCCAGGATAATTACAGACATTTCCATGGTTGGCAGGGTCGTATTTTCCTGTCATGTTTCCATCTGTACGGTTATTATCAAAGCTTATCACATCCTGGTCGTAGTTTAAATCTACAGTTGCCTGATTGAAAGCCAATTGATTCCGGGGAGCGAGTTTAAATGCATAACTTCGGATTGTATAGTGCGACAGGTCAAACTGAAGTGAGTTACCGATGAAAGTTGCTGTGCCGGTTCTTTGTTCTTGTCCGTTGACTTCGAAGGCATCCAAAATTTCGCCCGGGAATTTAAGGCTGACTCCCGTGATATCATTTCCTGAAAGTTCGTTGACCCGAACAATAAAGTACCCGCCTTGCTCCGCCTTTTTTAACGCCATCACGCCAACTTTTGAGGAACTGATGGTCAGGAACGAAAATGCGGAGCCTGCCTTACCGGAATGTTTCGGCGCTTCAAAAGCAAGCAGGGGCTTATTTAAGAACTCAGCCTGCCATTGGGTTTCACTTTGCGACCAATCACCGTTATGGCTGTACAAGCCATACTTCACATCCTGAATTCCCCAGTCTTGCGTAGATTGATAAAGCCATGTAGGACAGAGCTTTGCAGATGGAGTATATTGTAATGTGAGGCGTAAAGTGTTAAGGTCAGGTTTATCGGAACCGTACTTGCAGTCTTCAAGAACAGAGACTCCAAACTTTCCCGATTTATCGGTAAGGTCGAACCACATTTTCGATGGTACCTCAAATTTGAATTCGTGATTAGTATTCCGTTGAATGGTTCCCACTCCCAGGTTGTAAGTGGCATTTTCATTCGCGGCAACCAAAGGGAAAGATGCTTTTAAACTTACGCCGGTCGACTGCCAGTCAATAATATTGGCAACCTCAACCCGTTTACCGGATTTCCCGGCAGAGAGGCTTATTATTTGTTTTATATTGGAATTCTGACCTTTCCGTGTCACTTCAAAAGCAATGCGAACCGGACCATTTTCGATCATTTTAATAGCTACCTCCTTGTTCATAAAATCAAATGGCGGATTCTTGCGATCATACCAAAACATGTTCCACGACGGCTCTTTTTGAGGTATTTCGCGCTGAAATTCCAGCCTGGCAGGCTTTGCAAGAAGCTCATGGTCAGCTTTTTTATCGATGATACTTGCAATATCACCATCGTCATTCAGCGTTAACTTATAATATTCATTTTCAAGGATGTTTGGCTTTGCAAAAAGAGTTGAGGCTGTTGAGGATACTTTGGCCGCAGATTCCCGAACGTCATAAACTGCAATACCCAAGGATGGAACATTTGCAAGAAATATCAGTTTCACTTTATTTGCATACCGTCCAATTATTTGAGAGGGGACTTCCTTTCCGGCCGAATTATAAACCCTAAGACTAGCGGGCATTACAGCATATTCCAGTTCTGTGGTGCAAACATCTTCACGCTCAATAGCAACAGGATTAGAAACCGCAATGGCTCTCCCTTTTGTTTGTGTATTCATTTGGGAAGACACGTTCCTGACCGCGTCATGTAATACCGATGAAAATCCATTTTGTGCAATAAATTCATCATTCCAGGCCAGCTTAAAGGCTGTTGGTATAGCCGTTCCGGGCAGTACATCATGCATCTGGCTCCCCAGCACCAGTTCCCATGAATTATTCAACTTCTCAAACGGGTAAGCAGCACCTGTGAGATAATTGGCCATTGATGCCATTTGCTCTGAAGCTTGTGCTAAAACCTCATTTTTACGATTCAACCGCTTCATAAACGATTGCGAGGTCATCGAGCCTGCACTATGCTCAACCAGCAATAGATCACCTGAATAAACAGGCAGCTTTTTTTTGATTTCCGGCGTAATATCCTTGTACATCTGGTCGGAAGCGGTTAGTATCACTTTGATTTTACTATCCGGATTTTTTAAGCTTCCTTCGGCATTTATCACATCCCTTTCACGAAGTCCTCCACCCATATCACCACACCCATAATATCGGTAGCCGAAGGTAATACCGTATTTTTTATAGTCATCGTTCAGACGGTTATCCCAGTATTTATCGATATCCAGACGAGGCATTAAGTCACCATCATAGTCGGTAGCATCGAGACAGGCGACCAGTCCTTTACCATCAGGGCCATTCCATACACCAATATTAAAAGGCAAAGGAACAGCAGTTTGAAGATTAGGAATAGTTAATTTCTGAGTCGAAAAACCAATTATCCCGGCATGGTGTAAAACTGAAGGAAGACTCGCAACAAATCCAAAGCAATCGGGCAGCATATAATCGGAACTTTCCTTGCCAAACTCATTTAGGAAATACTTATTACCATACAAGACCTGACGGATAACCGACTCCGAAGAAGAAACATTTACTTCACCCTCTTCCACTGATGAACCTGCCACGAACCAACGGCCGGAGTCTATGTATCCTTTTAGCCTTTTGAATAATTCGGGATGATATTCTTTCATCAGCCGGTAACGGCGAGTGCCGGTAAAGTTGAAAACATAGTCAGGGTACTTATCAAAGAGCCGGTAATTTTCCTCCATAGTATTTTTGAGGTACTCGCTTACCGTTGTTTTATAGTCCCACTCGTATTCTGAATCCAGATGGGTATAGCCAACAGTATATAGTACCCTTTCTTTGGAGATATCATATTTTGCACGTCTTTCAATGGGTTGCGAAAAGGCCGGTCCCGCGAACAGAAGTATTAGAAGAAGCAATGATTTTTCCTGCATGAAAAATTTATTTTGGTTTATTAATCGCATAAAACTAAATCTACGCCAGATAAGTGCCTTACAAATAAATTGTTGGCAAATCAGGCGCTTTCTGAAATTCAGAAGTGAAAGGAAAGTCTTTTTATTTAATTTCCCAAATATTGATTATCTGGAGTAAGGATATCAGACCGTATTTTAAAGAATAGGGTCTATCCCTTTTTCTTTAATCAGGTTCCAGGCTTTTACAAAACTGGGTTCATCGAGTATAAACACGTTGTTTTTACGAAGCGTCCTTCGCACGAGTTTTTGATTGGGTTTGTCGAATTTTGAGAGCAATGATTTCCTGTTAATTTTTAGAAGAGAATAGCCTTTGTCTGCAGAATATAAATAATAGGAATACGATTGCTGATAGGCCAAACCCAATTTGCTATAAGAAGGGTCACAGGTTCCTAAATCAACTTTTCGGTAAGCAAGCAACACAATTTTCCCATCACTCAGAACCTCAAAAAAACATTCCCCTTGATTATATCCACTATAATGCTGGCGGCGAAAGACTCTTTTAATCCCCTGTTCGTCGGTAAATGAAAAGCCCTTTAGACTCATCTTATCGATAACTATCTGGACTAATACTGACTTGTTATAATAAATAATCTCGTCGCGATAAGTGCTGTAACGCAATCCGATATTATCAATTTTTGTTCCGTCAACGAATTCGATCTCACCATAAAGGAATTTATCACTCAGATAGGGTGATCCTGAATAGCCGGGATAAGAAACAAAGCGCGAACCTTTAATTTTTTCGGTATTCTGGCTATTGGGCAACCTGACCTGAGCGAAGAGCGATGTGGCTGCAAGCAATCCGAAAAGAATAATAATAGGTGAAATCCTGTTAGCCATATTAGTTTACCACAAAAGTTTGTTCTTTATAAAAAATAGATCCGTCGTTGGATTTTCCATGGATTATCAGTTTGAAATCACCGTGAATATCGGATGTCTCAAAGTCGAGCCGTATGGTTTGTTCCGGTTCTACAGATGGTTTCCACAATAAGACCTTACGAAGATCAGGTTCGTTTAATGGTTGTTTATCGGGAATATTTAAAGTTAAACCGGGCTGCAATCCATTTACATGCAGCTTTATAACCTCGCTTGATTCGTTCAGCCGGTTGAGATCGGGGTTTGTAGTATGAATAGCCACAACACCAGGAAACATCAAATCGCCATAATATCGTTCACTTCGGACGATTTCTATTTTATCGATCTCCTTGGAACCCATTCCTTTGATGATATTTAAATCCCGGAATGGAATTCCGTCGAGCAACAGCAATGGCTGTCTTTCAAAATAGCTGCGTGTTGAAGGGTTAAAGATCTGCATGGTCGGAATTCGGTTATGTGCCCTGAACTTAACACCTGGTAAGAGTTCGCGCGAGACTTCCGTAAAATCGGGCAGATCGATAAAGAGCCGCGGATCGATGATTTCTGTTGGTTTTCCATAAAACGAATAGGCGTCGGCAGTGTTTTTTGGCGATGCATCAAATGTAAATTCGTGTTTGTCAAATATTTTACGAAAAGTAATCGCTTCAATGCTGTTACTGATATATTTTTTGAATTCAGGAACGATGGTCCAGGGTTCGTAAGCCGGTACGACACTCGTCATGCTGTCACGCAGGTTAAGAGCCAGTTTCACCAGTAATTTCTCTTCAGGATCGAAGCCTTGTATCACCAGTGGTATTTTCCCATAACAGCTGTCGAGCTGAAAATTAAAACGGCCATCTTGCCCCGTAATGAAATAATTTAGCTTTTGAATCGTATCGGGAATCGAAAGTAATACAGTTCCCTTAGCGAATGGTGCACGTGTTCGCTCATCTTTGATAATTCCCTCAAGCACAATCCCCTCCTTTTCAATCAGGGGATTTTGGGAGACACTGGCTTTTTTAAAGAATGTCCGGGATGAGTATCCGGGAACATTTTCTGAAATACTAATAAACAATTTTCCGGTAGTTTGTGACAGAAGTTCAGGAGGCATTTTCAGTGTGGCATCAACTTTTCCTCTGGTCTTATAAGTTTTATCCAAACCCTCTATTTGCACAGCAGCAGCAAATTTCTCACTCAATTCATTCGTCGGGGCTGCTCGCAGCACAGAACCTGATTCAGGCAATCCAGTAAACCGGTTACAAATGTACAGCTCTTTCACCGTTAAGGAAGGATTGATTTTTGTTGACGTACAGAGCAAATAGCATCCGGAGCTTAAAGAATCCGGGAGGTCAATAAACCCATCAGCCTGATGGTCTAATATTTTCTTACTGATTCCACAAATTATTTTTCCTTTGGAATTGATCAGATCAACATTTACGACTCCCGAAATATCATCGGCTGGTGCAAATACCTTTAACAAAAGAGTTTCACCGCTAACATAGACATCGCGGTCGGTAAAGAGGCTGAAATGCTCCTTGTCCTGAGCTTTGCCCGTAATGGCACCGAAGATTAGGAAGAGTAGAATTATTCTTTTCACGTTGAAATCTCTTTTTTAATTTACTGCAATACTGAAGTGTTTAATAGCCGGCGAATCCTGAAAATATATGTCACCATCTCATTTCCCACCATATTGGAGGCGACTTAGGCGGTGGTAGTTCAGTCGGAGGACCTTGTAGCGGTTGTGTTATCAGCATTCCGTTTTCATCGGGCAATTCAGGATATCGATAAATTTGTCGCATGGGAAAATCTGCAGGCGGATGGGACAAATTAAAGAAATAGCGATGAGGTGAATAAGAATTCAGATCGAAAAATCCATATACAATCTTTGACGCGTTTGTTTTGCATATTATATTTCCATGTATTTGATTCTGAATAGGATCAAACAAATTTCCAGCAGCGGAGAATTGGCTGTTCAGCTGCTCATGATATTCAAATGATTCTTTGGAAGTACCGTACTGGTCAATAGCAAGAATGCACCCTTTTGCATATAACGTATCAGATTTTGTGATCAAGGTATCGGCATATATATAATCAAGTACGTTGTAGGATACATTCAGAATGGAATGTTTTTCAATTTTATTTGACTGGCTGAAACCTTTCGGACCGGCCAGATTGAACATCGCTTTATCATGAAAAACATACCAGCCATATATTGAAGGAATCTCAGAAACCGGATTTGGAATATAATCGCAATGCCATTCCCAGACGGTTTTTATATCAAATCGGAAATAAGACAGTGAATTTGTAACCGGCAAATCAACATAAAATTCTCTTCCGGGTTTATCGAATGCCTGGGGTATACCTTCCACACTATTCTCATAAACTTTTTTTACCACATGTTCTGTATGGAAATTCGTAATTGCAGGGAGGGGTGGCATAGTGACTGCTGCTGATTCATAGATATCATTTAATATTCCGATCCTCAGGAAATATCTTTTTCCGATCTCAGGAACAGAATTTAAAGTATAATATCCAGGCGAACTTTCACTAGCCCTTAAAGTCACCACAGTGCCCATTTCATTAAGTGTCAACACGGCTCCCGATACTTCCAGAGGAGGCTGTTTATCATAGAAACTACGTGTTCTGGTAAGGTGAATGAAGTTTTTGGAGAGATCATTTGTAATTCGCGCTTCAACAACAAGCTGACCATTCACTGTTTCGATATCAGGCTGATAAACCTGTTCGCACGAGGTGAAGAGCACGAGGAGCAGTGAAATATAGCAGAGTTCTTTTCGCATCAGAATTTAAAATTATAGGTGATCGATGGAACAGGTACGCCGATGATAGACATTTTAAAGATGTCGTACCGGCTATTTTCGGTACCAAGGGTCGACTGTGGCCCCTTGCGATAGAAAACTGAGTATGGATTGCTGCGTCCGTAAAGATTATAAATCGAGAGGGTCCAGCTTCCTTTCCACATTCGTTTTTTGCGAAGGTTTTCATCCAGTGTAAGACTAACGTCCATACGATGATATGGAGGCATACGGTATTTGTTCCTGTCTGAGAAAACCACCACCTGACTGCCTCCGTAGATATATTTCTGTTCCGGCAAGGTGATTGGTCTGCCTGAAGAAAACACAAAATTACTTGAAAATCGCCACCTCCTGCTAATTTTATAATTCATTACTGCGGAAAGGTCGTGCGGTTTATCGTAAACAGAAGGGTAATATCCGCCTCCATTGATTTTTTCCTCAGGGAAAGGACTGTCACCTTTGCGAAAAGTTCTGGAATAAGTATAGCTCAACCAGCCATTTAGCCGGCCCGAACTCTTTTTTGCCATAAATTCCATTCCATAAGAGTAACCGTTGGCCAACATCAGGTCTGTTTCGATGTGCTTATTCATCAGAAGCTGGGCGCCATTCTTATATTCCAAAAGATTTTGCAGTTGCTTGTAGTAAACCTCTGCGGTGGTTTCAAACTTTCCATCAGTCGAATTTTTGAAAAATCCAAGAGCAATCTGATCATTGATCATCGGAGCAAGATACGGATCGGCCGATTTCCAGTAGTCTGCTGGTGAAATTACTGCTGTATTTGAAATCTGACTGATAAACTGGTGAATACGCTGATAACTTAACCTCAGAGAGCCTCCGTTTGTCAAATTGTATCTCATGGAAATACGGGGTTCGAGACCCTGGTAAGCTTTTATGATTGAACCTGATTTGTAGATTGTTGAATCAGTGATAGTGGCTGCACTTTTCGGAAGACCGTTGGCATAATCATAAACCATCCCGGGTCCAAAGTTCATGTATTGATTGTAACGCAAACCAATATTAAATGCCAGTTTATCCGATAAGTCGAAGTCGTCATCGGCAAATAAGGCCGCCTCAGCCGATTGCTCCGGTCGTAATGTCGATTCTATAACATTGGACACCGGCTGCGTCGGGACAATATTTCCCGGTTGAATCGAATATCCAATGGTTTGAAACCCTGCACTGATATGGTGTTTGGTATTTGGGAAAAAAGAAAAGATATATTTAAGGCTTCCGTACTGAATACTTGATTTAAGGGTATAGTCATCCAGAGGAAGGACAGGATCTTTCCGATCAACCTTTAAATCGTATTTTGAGTAGGCCAGACTTAAATTTGATATCGCTTTTTCAGAGAGATTCAGTTTCCAGTTCAATGAACCGATGGTGTTGCCATAGTCATAGAGCGAACTGGTATTCAAATTAAAAACGTCAGCACTATAATAACCCATTAATTTAAGATGATTTTTAGGACTGATCTCAAAATTAGCAGTCGCGTTAACATCATAAAAATGAGCAACACTATTCATAAATGTTGGATTCTTCGTCTTCTGAAGGAGCCAGTCAGAATAAGTGCTTCTTCCTCCGATCATAAAGGTGCTTTTCTTCTTTTTTGCAAATGGCCCTTCGATGGTCAGCCTACTGTTAATCAGCCCAATACCTCCGTTGAGACGCAAATTTTGGTCACTTCCGTCTTTTAATTGAACATCCATTACAGATGAGATGCGTTCGCCGTAAGAAGCAGGAATTCCGCCTTTATAAAGTGTTACATTGTCAACGGCATCCGGATTAATCATCGAAAAGAAACCAAAAAGATGCGTTGTATTGAACACAGGAGCGCCGTTCATTAAAACAAGGTTCTGATCTGTGTTTCCGCCACGCACATTGAATCCTGACGACATCTCTCCCACACTTTGAACTCCGGGCATCATCACCATACTCTTGATTATATCAGCCTCTCCCATTAATACAGGAAGCTCCTTTAATGTGACGGCAGACATACTTATCATGCTCATCTGCGCTTTGGAAGCTTTTGCATTTTCACTTACAATTGTGTATTCAGCGATTGCGTGAGTCTGTTCAAACAGTTCAAAATCAGCATTTCCATCTTGAATAAGCTGTACTTTGGCGTATTGATTTTCGAAACTCATGAATGAAATCCTCAGGTGGATATCACCGGTTGGCAGATCGATCGTATATTTTCCCCTTGAATTGGTTGCTGCCCCAATTTTTGTTTCCGGATTGTAAACCACTGCACCCGAGAGTGGCAAACCTGTTTTGCCTTCAAGTACAATTCCGCTGATTTTTGCACGCTGATAACGTCCCTGATTCAGGGGATCGCCAATAACAAGAACCTGGGATTTATCCTCGCCTATCGTTACATGACTATCTGTTTTTTTAGGGAAGACAACGACTGAATTTTGCTGAAAAAATTTAAAATCCAATTCTTTGCCTTGAACAGTCTTATTCAGCACCTGAATCAACGGCATATTATTAAAGGCACCTGTGATTTCTATGGATTTGATCCACTCTTCTTTATAAAAAAACCGGATACCATATGTTTTTTCGAGTGAACTAAAAAGCTCCTGCAGAGGAGCCTTTGTAAAACTTCCGGTAATTTTCATCTCCTGAATTTCTTGCGATCGACCCGGCTTTGTCAGAAACATAAGTGCAATAATCAGAATAACAGCAATATAACGAAGCGCAATTTTTGGATACTTCACAGTGGGTCTAAACTTTACAATGAAAAAAAGGACGAATATCGTTCCGTAAAATTAATAATTACCATTAAAAAAACACTAAAATTTGTGAACAATAAACATGAAATTAGTCATTAAGGACCTCTATTGCCTGAACGAACGCTTCTCCATTTTCAACTATATTATCCTTCAAAAAAGGCAATCCTTTAAAACGAATTTTAATTATCCCGTTCAGCGGAATAATATCATTAAAAACCAAATCAATCGCCTTGTTGATTTCTTTTGCAGATTCCAGTACATTGAAGTTACTTAAAACCGTTTTTTCGTTGATTAATATTTCAAAACTATTTTTAGGGTGATTGACATTTTGAGTCGCTGCAAACTTAAGCCGCACGCTATATTTTCCAGGTCCTACCGTGATATTCGCCCAAAAATCAATGGCATGATAACCGAAACGGTACAATTCCGGATCGGGAGTACCGGAAATGACGCTGTTTGTTTCATTCATCCAGCATTTTGCAACGACATCATCTTTCGGAGCCAGGCGGGAAATTACTTCGGTGGCCGGCTTCCACAAATGGCCTTGCGAATCCTTGTAGTCCTGTCGTTTCGTATATCCAAAAATCAGGCGCTGCGATCCGGTGGGGCCTGTTCCTGATGGAAAATTATAAACTGCGGCTTCAGATGAAAAATGAATGGCATCAACATTAATGCGGCTACCCAGGGCGTAAGGGTTGCCGGTTCCCCGTGCAATAATTTTCAAAGTATGCTCTCCCGGCTCAAGTCCATTTTTGTAATAAACGGATTGCTGCCCACGGGAGAAAGGATTCCAGAAATCAATAAATACACTTTGCTTTACACCGTCAATAAAAATATCTGCCAGTCCGCCAAATTGATCGGCACGACCAATTACCCGTACTTGATTGCCCTTAAATAACGCCGTAACAGACGCATCTTTGGAATCTGCGAACCGGAGAACACCTGAAAAGGAAGCGATATCTTTTTCTGATGTCCACACACCTGAGTATTGCAAATTACTGTTATTCAATGTTTGTTGCGGGTCTTGACCATTTATAATAATTTTTCTTCTTCCATCGTGACGAATGGTGACAATGGCATCACCATTGGGAAGTTTTTTGACCGTAAAACCGTTTCTGCTGAGATTTTTGCGAAGGGACAGTTTTGCGCCATCAGCAGTAATTTTCGTTGGCACAAATGACAAACGAAGCACATCTTCAGTTTCAGCCGGAGCATTGAAAGTCGAGTAAGTGATCGTTCCGTTCCCATAAACCACCGAATCTATCACTGCATTGGTTCGGACGATGTGATTTTCGCGGCTGGCGCCCAGCTCTTCCGGCAACCAGCCAATTGCCTGCTGCACCCAAAGCAATGGCCAGGGGTGTGCAATATTAAGCCACCCTGAATTAACCAGCACTCCGCCGTCTATATTATCCTCACTTACACCGTTTTCGTGTACATCATAAGTCTGCAGAATCATCTGCCGGTAACCCAGCTCCCGCATCAATGAATCCTCAGCAACCACACCATACTGTGCCATAACCGACCCAACCATTAACGGAGCATACCATAACGAACGACCACAGCAACTGCTCGATTCAGGATAAGCCCAGGCTCCGCTGTAAACATCACCACCCGATTTTGGATCGGCACCGCTGCGGTTAAGAAAAAGCGTGAGAATATTGCGTGCATCGTTTCGCCAGTTCGGAAACCGTTCCTTGTGTCTGATCAGATAACCGGCCACATCGGCTGTGGTTGAACAATTTTGCGTCTCATTCAACCAATCCCAGAAAAAAAACCCCCATGTTCCATCTTGTGTCCAGTCGGGCAGCAACTTATCCCGCAAATAACGGATGCCTGCATCTCTGGCAGTTATAATCTGCTGATTATTACCCGTATATCCCAACCGAATCAGCTCATCCAAAAATGACAGAATCATTGTTACTCCTCCTGTTTGAATATTGCTTCTTGGATCGTCTTTGTAGCGGTAACCAACAGGCACAGCATACCGGGGCCAGGGAGAACAGGTTGGATCCATATTGCATTTTTCGGCAAATAAATCGCCCCAATGTTTGGCGGCTTCGAACCATCGCGGATTTTTTGTGAGCTGATATGCACGCAAAAGCCCTTCGCCCATACCAGCACTGATATCGAGTTGAATCATGCCGTTGGGATCAGCATTCCCGTATGCCTTTCCTTTTGTTGGCACACTGATGGGAAAGCCCGGCCACGAATGACCTGCAGGTGTCAGGCAATAACCAAGCAGATAATCACCCATATAAGTAATGTGAGCGATTGCTGCCGGATCGCCCGAATAACGGTAATAATCAACCATTCCTTTGAGAACACTCGTGGAGCGTTGGCCCAGATCACCATTGCTCCAGTCGCCGTAGTCTTTAGGGGTGATAATACCTTCGGCAGATATTTCCCAGTTGCTGGTGAATAAATAATCGGGAGCAGCAACCACTGCATTTTTGAGGCTCGTCCAGGGATAGCGTTTAAGGGTCTCTGCAGCAATTCGGATGCGGTAATCACACTGTCCGTTCGGCTTTGCATACCAAGGACTTATAACGCCATAACGATCTAAAACAGCGTCATGGCCGTAGTAATGTACTGGCTTTGAAGTTTCTGGTTTAGGCAGTTGCTGAGCGTTGCCAGTCAGAGGCAGACCAAAATTCAGACCTGCGAGAAAAATATAACAGACCAGCCAACCGCCTGAGTTAATATTTAATTTATTGAAGCTGTATAAACCGTTCTTAGTATCATGCACACCTGAAGATATCATTTGGCTTAATTTAAAGTTAAGGGATAAAGGATTGGAAATTTTTCTGAATGTTTCGTCTATAAAAATAGTATAATTCTTTCGCCGTAATGCTGGATTCTTGTGAAAAAATCATTTGTGTGTTGCAACATATAATGTTTTAACATATATTTGCACCTTATAATTTTATTAATTCTTTAAATCTTTAAGCATGACTACAGAAATTTCAAAAACGAGAAAGATAGCTGCATGGGTGATCGCCGGTTTGCTGACCGTACTGTTTATTTACAGTGCCACTGGCAAGTTTTCACATCCTGAACAAATGGAAGGTATGCACTTAGGTAGCTGGCGCGTGATTATTGCTATTGGCGAAATCGTTTCAGCCCTATTGTTTTTATATCCAAAAACAAACCTTTACGGCTCATTTCTCTTAAGTTCATATATGGGTGGAGCGATTATCATCCATATGACCAACGCATTAAGCATTGGATTTCCTTCAGCCGTTCTTATTTTGGTCTGGTTGGTTTGTTATCTTAGAAATCCTGGAATCTGCTGTTGCAATTGTACAAAAGCATGAGGATCGAAGACGAAATAAAAGGGCACTTCAGGAACGAATACCACAAAGGACTGATCAACTTAACCTATACGGTAAAGCAATTAGGCTACACGTTTTTGCAATCCATAAAAAAGCACGGACTTACTGAGCCGCAATATAATATTTTAAGGGTTTTACGTGGTTTTCGTTCTGAAGGGCCTGCTTCAATTGGTTTTTTAAAGGAGCGGATGCTTGACAAAAGCTCAGATGTGAGCAGGATTGTTGATAAACTGCATATAAAAGGTCTTGTTGAAAGGACTGAAAATACTGATGACAGAAGGCAAAAAGATATTATGATTACAGAAAGGGGACTGGCACTTTTGCTGACGATGGATGATTGCGAAAAGAAAGTGGATACTTTGTTGACAAAACTGTCACTTGAAGAGGTGCTGCAGCTCAATCAATTATTGGATAAAATCCGGAGTTAGGACCTGGTGGAAACCAACCTCATTATGACTGGGCGAGAACAAGAATAGTACGAAGATGCAGAGCACCGTGATATTTGTGGAAGATTAATCGCATTAAAAACGATAAGTAAGGAGAATCTGAGTGTCATGTCCGTGAATGATTGTAAAAAATCACGTAAGAAAGTATCATCAAATTTCCAACCAAGATATAGTAATTGTTAAATTTCATATTTATCGCGATTGCATCATTTACAATACGCTAAAGATCACCCTCCGATCACCAAAAACACAACTGCGGCCATTGCAGCACCGATAAGCGGACCCACTACAGGTACCCAGGCATATTTCCAGTCACTGTTGCGCTTGAGTGAAATCGGAAGTAACCAATGCATAATGCGGGGGCCCAGATCGCGGGCTGGATTAATCGCGTAACCGGTAGGACCACCGAGTGATAAACCTAGACCAAGCACTACGATAGCAACTGGTAAAGCGTTAAGTGATCCCAGTCCGGCCTCTGGTTTTGCCATATCAAGAACTGCAAGACAAAGGACAAAAGTTCCAATTGCCTCCGTTAAAACATTATACCCGTAACTCCGTATACTCGGTGCAGTACAGAAAACTGCCATTTTTGAATCTCCGTTTTCTGTAACATCAAAGTGCTTCTTATATGCCAGCCACACCAGAAAAGAGCCAAACATTGCGCCAAGCAGCTGAGCACATATATACAAAGGCGCCAAAGAGAGTGAAAATTTATTGGCCAGAACGAGTGCCAGAGTTACAGCAGGATTCAGGTGAGCTCCACTGTGAGATGCGGCAATGGATACTCCTGTAAAAACGCCGACTGCCCAACCGGAGGTAATTACGATCCAGCCGCTATTATTTCCATTCGTTCGATGGAGTAAAACATTTGCTACCACACCTCCTCCAAAAATAATAATCACAGCAGTTCCAATAAATTCAGCAAAGAATGGTGACATAATTCAATCAATTAAAATGGTCAATTATAAATGGTCTCCGTCAGCTGACGGATCAATTATTTATTGTCGTTGGCCCATGATTTTGAGGCATTTGCAGCACGATGCCAGCCTCTGATAAGCGCGTGAGTCTCTTCATCTTCGATCTGGGGGGAGAAAACCCGGTCTATCTGCCACTGCAACTTCACATCACGGATATCGCTCCAGTAATTAACTGCAAGTCCCGCAAGGTAGGCAGCTCCGAGTGCAGTGGTTTCAGTAATTTTGGGGCGTACAACCTTTGTCTGCAATAAATCGGATTGAAATTGCATCAATTGATTGTTAACTGTTGCTCCGCCATCAACGCGTAACTCGCGAATATCGATTCCTGAATCTTTTTGCATTGCCAGCAACACTTCCAAAGTCTGGTAAGCGATACTGTCGAGTGCGGCGCGTGCAATATGCGCGGATGAGGTACCTCTGGTTATTCCTACCAACATCCCGCGTGCATGCTGGTTCCAGTGGGGAGCTCCCAGACCTGCAAAAGCCGGCACAAAATATACCCCTGCACTATCATTGACCTTAGCAGCCAGTTTCTCAATATCCTTTGAATTTTTAATAATTCCCAAGCCATCGCGAAGCCACTGCACTACAGCTCCGGCAATAAAAATTGAACCTTCGAGAGCATACTGAGTGTCAGTGCCTATTTCCCATGCTATTGTTGTGAGCAGTTTACTTTTTGAAACAATTGGTTTATTCCCAATATTCATCATCATAAAACAACCCGTTCCGTACGTGTTTTTGACCATTCCCGGCTCAACGCACATCTGGCCGAAAAGGGCGGCTTGCTGATCACCGGCAATTCCTGCAATGGGAATCCCCGGTGACAGATGACCTGCAGTTTTACTGTAAATCTCGCTTGACGACCTAACCTCTGGCAACATATTTGCAGGGATGTTAAAGAGTTCAAGTAATTCCTCATCCCATTTAAGCGTGTGGATATTGAACAGCATTGTCCTGGAAGCGTTCGAAACATCAGTGATATGCAATGCTCCGCGTGTAAGATTCCATACCAGCCACGAATCGATTGTCCCGAATGCCAGCTTTCCATCTTCGGCTAATTTTCTGGCTCCAGGTACGTGGTCCAGAATCCAGCGTATCTTGGTCGCTGAGAAATAGGCGTCAATAATAAGTCCGGTTTTTTTAAGGATTTTTGGGCTCTCACCGTTGCTGTTTAGCTCGTCGCAAAAATCTGCGGTTCGCCTGTCTTGCCAAACAATTGCATTATATACGGGCTTTCCTGTCTTTCTGTTCCATACAACAGTTGTCTCGCGCTGGTTGGTGATTCCAATGGCAGCAATCTGGGTAGTTTGCAGTCCGGCTTTGGTAATGGCCTCAACGGCCATTCCGGCCTGAGTGGACCATATTTCTTCAGGATCGTGCTCAACCCAGCCTGGTTTTGGGTAATATTGGGTAAATTCCTTTTGAGCTGTTGCCACAGGAAGTCCATTATGACCGAATACGATCGCCCGGGAGCTGGTAGTTCCCTGATCTAAAGCCAAAATGTACTCTTTCATCAGAAGATAATTTGTTTTTTAATTGCCTGATGGAACACCTGAGTTGTCTTTATACATGTTTGCGAAGGGCAGATTAATGGGTGTTTCATCTATTTTAACTTGATCCAGGGTTTTCCGGACTTTAGCATTTGTTTGCCTGTGACGTCATTAATAATTATAGCGGCCATCATATACCAGGCAGAAAAGGCGCAAATAAAAAGTTCATAAGCTGCAACAATATTCATAAATGGATACCCAAAATGACCAAAATCCAGAAGAATAAAACCCATCAGCAAGGTTGTAAAAGTGATAGCCATTGCTGTATGAATATACAGCGATCCTA
>CAYHDA010000022.1:0-25176 GCA_964355145.1 uncultured Mariniphaga sp. | reverse complement strand
TTTTTTAATTGCCTGATAGCCTGTCCCGATTTATCGGGAGAACACCTGTGAACTCTTCGTTCATGTTTGCGAAGCGCAGATTCATGGGTGTTTCATTTATCTAAATGTGTTGTTCTTTTATCCCTTTTTGTTTTTATATACTGCCTGATAAAGAAAACTGAAAGGTTAAAATAGAAAAATACCAAAAAAAGATGTTCGAATTGTGTTAAATATCCAATACTTAAACGGCGATATAATAAGTAAATAAAAATAACACTCATTAATAATTTATAAATCAAGATCAACAAAATACGTGGTTTCATGGAAATTTTCTGAATAAAATTACAAATTTCAAACTCAATAATAGTTGAACCAGCAATAAAATCAGAAGTGTTATATTGATCCTATTAGTGTCACCTTGAATGATAAGCAGAGAAATAATTACAACATACATAACAAATAAAACCACCGAAAAACGATAATAGATCGTAATTCTATTTTGAATCGATTTTTCTGAAAGACCTTTTTTTTGTAATCTACTTCTAAGACTGTCTGCAAAATTCATAACAATATTTTATGTTTGATTCTTGAGTTTTAGAAAAATATTTCCTTGTTTAATTTTTGTAAAGTAAATATTCCGATTACTTATCACAACTTTGGTTTCTCAATTTTAATATTTCGTTCCTCGAGAAAAGGAAGTAGTTTGTCATCCAAAGTACTGGTGAATAATCGCAACGGCTTTTTATTCTGATTGTAAAAAATATTAATCGAATTACGATTCCTATTTTGCGAAATACTTATTTTCTCTATCTCCGAAAAGGATAATTTCTCCGGATATTTTTGTTTTAAAAGCTGATTGACAAAATAAACAATCCAGACAATAAGTAAAAGAAGCCAGGATATTGAAAAGAAATTGATTTTATGATTCGGTTTCAGTAGAATACCTGCACAGGCTAATAAAATGAAGAAGAATGAAAATAGCAGGCGTTCATATTTCAGAGAATCTTTATGATTAAAGAATTGAAGGCCATTTTCATCAAAAACGACGACCTTATCAGACAATGTTTTTATTATAATCATCTTATAATATGTATTTTAACTGCAAAATCCACCTGTTATATTTCATGACAAATAGTTTTATATTTTATTCCAGCCTTTTTATCCCGATAGGTAAGTCGCCTTTTGCCGGTTTTTCCAAAAATGTTTTGATTTTACCCATCAGTCCCATGCCCCATGTCTGAGAGAGCTGCATCTGCTCCATCGTCATTTGAGGTGTCTTTTCAGCCAGTTTTTTTCCGGCGGGAGTTATATAAAAAGCGATGATGGCTTTAACATCTGCCTGGGTAAAATACTTCTTGAAGAGAGGAATCAGCTGTTCGTTAAGCGCTGCAACTTCTGCATCAAACACTTCCAGCTTCAGGGCAGTCCATTGGGCCTCGGAGATGTTAGGATTCGACGGTTTAAGCTGTGCCACAATACGTGGGAATAACGATTGGGTAGTGGCAGCAGAACCATTTACCTGCTGCATTTTCATAATGTCGGCATCAAAAGAATCGGTTTGTGCTTTTACTACGAATGAAGCTAAAAGAAGCGTTGTGATACAAAAGAGACTGGTAAAGCTTTGAATTTTCATAGGATATGTGTTTTTGATTTGATGATTTTAAAGATATGGATAAATAGCCAACATTTGGTTATTTTAAAAATATTAAACAACATTTTCTTACAAATAAAAAAGGAGCTCAATGAGCCCCTTTTTCTATCTGAAAATTTATTTCGCCTAACTTTTCAAATTACTTTACCTTATTAACAATTGCGCTGAAAGCAGCGGGATTGTTCATTGCCAGATCGGCTAAAACCTTGCGGTTAATTTCGATATCGGCACTCTTCAATTTACCCATGAATTGTGAGTAAGACAGACCTTCGGTGCGGACAGCGGCATTAATACGCTGGATCCATAATGCACGGAATAACCTTTTTTTGCTTTTTCTGTCACGGTACGCATACCCTAATCCTTTTTCGTATGTGTTTTTGGCAACCGTCCAGACATTTTTACGCGAACCAAAGTAACCTCTGGTAAGTAGCAGCAGCTTTTTCCTTCGCGCTTTTGATGCTACATGATTTACTGATCTTGGCATTTTTTTTGTTTTAGGACAATGGCGTTCCGTTGAATAGGAATCTTATTGTGCTCATTATCCGGTTAAACCTAATTTTTATAACTTGTTAAAAGAGAACATTACCGCATTGCGAGTAACCGTTTGACATGATTAGTGTCAACATCGGCAACTAAACCCCATTTTGTGAGGTTCCTCTTGCGTTTAGTGCTTTTCTTGGTCAAAATATGACTTTTATAAGCGTGTTTCCTTTTAATCTTTCCTGAACCGGTCAGAATGAAACGTTTCTTAGCCCCGGCATTCGATTTCATTTTAGGCATCTCTGTCTAAGTATTAAATTATTTTTTCTTTTTAGGCGAAATAAATATTGTCATTCTCTTTCCTTCGAGCTTAGGAAGTTGTTCCACTTTCCCTACTTCTTCCAACGCGTTGGCGAAGCGGAGCAGCAAAATTTCCCCTTGCTCATTATATAAAATCGACCGTCCTTTAAAAAACACGTAAGCTTTTACTTTAGCGCCTTCCTGCAGAAATTTCTCGGCGTGTTTCAACTTAAAGTTATAATCATGGTCGTCCGTATTTGGACCAAAGCGGATCTCTTTAACGATAATTTTTGAAGCTTTGGCTTTTAACTCCTTTTGCTTTTTCTTCTGCTCGTAAAGAAATTTTTGAAAATCGGTAATCCTGCAAACAGGTGGCTCGGCATTCGGCGAAATTTCAACCAGATCAAGCTCCAGCTCATCAGCTCGGCGCAGGGCATCCTGAATTCTGAAAACCCCAGGATTTTCAATGTTCTCCCCTACCAACCTTACTTCAGGAACGCGAATCTGATGATTAACCCGAAATGGTGATTTCTCTTCTTCTTTGGGACCCCTTGGCCCATTGCCTCTTATAACTGCTATGGCTATATCCTCCTATTTATTAATTAATTAACGACTATTTGTAGGCATCTGCCAATTGTGCCGAGACTTCTTTGCCGATAAAATCAGCAAAAGAGTCAATTGACATTGACCCCTGATCTCCTTCTCCCTGACGTCGCACCGATACGGTGTTGCTATCGAACTCTTTTTCACCGACAATCAGTAGATAAGGGATATGTTTCATCTCATTATCGCGGATTTTTCTGCCGATCTTTTCATTGCGGTCGTCAATTACGGCGCGAATATCGGAAATATTTAATTGATTTGAAACTTTTTGTGCATAATCGTTGTACTTTTCACTGATTGGTAAAACTACAACCTGTTCGGGTGTTAGCCACAGCGGAAATTTTCCGGCAGTATGTTCGATTAATACGGCACAAAAACGCTCCATCGATCCAAAAGGAGCCCGATGGATCATAACCGGGCGATGTCGTTTGTCATCAGAACCAATATACTCAAGACCAAAACGTTCGGGAAGATTGTAGTCGACCTGAATGGTTCCTAACTGCCAGCTGCGACCTAAAGCGTCTTTAATCATAAAGTCGAGTTTGGGTCCGTAAAAAGCGGCTTCCCCTAATTCGGTTTTAGTTTTCAATCCTTTTTCGGCGCAAGCTTCAATAATCGCATTTTCTGCCTTTTCCCAGTTTTCATCCGAACCAATGTATTTTTCCCTGTTATTTGGATCACGCAAGGATATTTGTGCCGCGTAATCTTTAAAGTCAAGAGCTTTGAAAATTATGAATATAATATCGATAACCTTAAGAAACTCTTCTTTTAACTGATCGGGGCGGCAGAAAATATGTGCATCATCCTGGGTAAAGCTTCGAACGCGTGTTAATCCATGTAATTCACCACTTTGCTCGTAACGATAAACGGTTCCGAATTCAGCCATCCTAACAGGTAAGTCTTTGTATGAACGGGGTTTGAACTTGAATATCTCGCAATGATGAGGACAGTTCATCGGTTTCAACAGGTATTCCTCTCCCTCATTTGGTGTGCGGATAGGCTGAAAGGAATCTTTCCCGTATTTCTGAAAATGACCAGAAGTTTTGTATAACGATACATCGCCGATATGCGGGGTGATCACCTGTTCGTAACCAAATTTTTTCTGAACTTTCTTCAAAAATTTCTCAAGTTGTTCACGCAGTGTTGCACCTTTTGGCAACCAAAGAGGAAGTCCCATTCCAACGGCAGGTGAGAAATGGAATAACTCCATCTCTTTTCCAATTTTACGATGATCACGTTTTTTGGCCTCCTCAAGAAGTACGAGATACTCTTCCAGTAATTTTTGTTTTGGAAAAGTGATGCCATAAACCCGTGTGAGCATTTTGTTTTTATCGTTTCCACGCCAGTAAGCACCCGCAATATTTGTCAACTTAACAGCCTTGATAAATCCCATATTCGGAAGGTGAGGCCCACGGCACAGATCGGTGAAATCACCTTGCTGATAAGTAGTTATCGTACCATCCTGAAGATCGGTAATTAATTCAAGCTTATATTGATCACCTTTTTCCGTAAACAGTTTTAATGCATCTGCTTTCGAAATTTCGGATCTTATAATCTCAGATTTTGTTCTGGCCAATTCGAGAACTTTTTGCTCTATAGGCGCCAGATCTTTGTCGCTTAGCACCTTTCCCTCAGGAAGATCAATATCGTAATAAAAGCCATTATCGACAGTCGGACCGATCCCGAATTTGGTTCCGGGATAGAAAAATTCGATGGCTTCGGCCATAAGATGTGCCGATGAATGCCAGAAAGTTTCACGTCCCTGCAAATCATCCCACAGATGAAGTTTGATAGCAGCATCTGCTTCAATTGGGCGCGAAAGATCCCTGACTTCGCCATTTACAGAGATGGAAAGCACCTCTTTCGCCAATCGGGTGCTAATAGCTTCTGCAATTTCAAGTCCCGTAATTCCGTTTTCAAATTCCCTGACCGACAGATCAGGAAGTGTAATTTTTATCATCACCTGTTTTTTTCAAAGGTGCAAAATTAGTGATTATCCGCATGTTCTTCAAAAATATCGGCAATTTAAATGCAGGTATTTTTAAGTTCCATCCGATAATTTTAGTCATGCTCCCTATTTTTTAATATTTTTGGCGGTTCAAACAGCTTACATACTCCATACTATGCGCAGAATTATATTCCTTCTATTCTTCATTTCAACTTGTTACGCTACAGCAATTGCACAAAAAATCACCCTTGAGGATCTCTTTGTAAAAAGAAGTTTCCGGCAATCAATGGTTACCGGGTTAGCATCCGCCAATGATGGATTGAACTATACCACGTTGGAAAATGGTGGTCAGCAAATCGTAAAATACAGTTACAAAACCGGAGAAAAGGTTAGTCTCCTTCTTGATGTCAAGAATCTTAAAAATGATTCGCTTTCATCGGTCAGCGAATATGTTTTCAGCAACGACGAATCAAAGGTGCTGCTCCTTACCGACCGTAAACCAATCTACCGCAGGTCGTACACCGCTGTTTATTTTGTCTATAACTTTATCACAAAAGAACTTACCCGGTTATCAGCAGGAAAGCAGCAGGTCGCAACCTTTTCTCCTGACGGGGAGAGAATCGCCTTTGTGAGAAATAATAATCTCTTTGTGAAAAGCCTCCGGTTTGGCACTGAGCGCCAGATTACAGCAGACGGTGAGTTTAATAAAATCATCAATGGCATCCCTGACTGGGTCTATGAGGAGGAGTTTGAATTCAACAAGGCTTTCGAATGGTCTCCCGACAGTAAACAAGTCGCTTACGTCAAATTTAATGAGGAGCAAGTCCCAACGTTTGGGATTCCAATGTACAAAGGACTTAATCCGGAGCATAAAGAAAACAGCGCATATCCGGGTGAATACCGGTTTAAATATCCAAAGGCAGGAGAAAAGAATTCAATCGTAAGTGTTTGGGTTTACGACATTAAAGCCGGACTGAATATCCGGATGGAGACAGGCGCTGAAACTGATATTTACATTCCCCGTATTCGCTGGAACCACAGCGGAAAGAATCTGGGAATACTAAAGATGAATCGGTTGCAGAACAGACTTGAGCTGCTTTATGCAAATTCCTTCACTGGTGATACCCGCTTGATCTATACTGAAAAAAACAAACGGTATATTGAAACCGATTTCCTCGATAACCTTCAATTTTTACCTGATGATAAAAGTTTTGTCATCCTGAGCGAACAAGACGGATACAAACACCTCTATCTGTACGACACAGGCGGTGTAAAAATCAGGCAACTCACTTCTGGAAAATTCGACGTAATCAATTATTACGGTTTTAATCCGCTCACAAAGACTTTCTATTATCAGGCAGCTGCCATTTCTCCTGTGCAACGTGAGATCTACAGCGTTAGTATTGATCTGAAGAAAAAAATGATGCTCTCAACCGAAAAGGGGACTAATAATGCCGATTTCAGTACCGGATTTAAATATTTTATTAACAATTATTCCAGTCTGAACACACCGTTGATTGTTACGCTACACGAAATTTCCGGAAAACAGATCAGGGTACTGAAAGAAAACAATGAATTAAAATCGACGATTGCAGAGAAAAAAATCCCTCAAAAAGAGTTCTTCACCTTTAAAACGTCAGAAGGAATTGAGCTGAACGGATGGATGATCAAACCTTCAGATTTTAATTCCTCAACCAAATATCCCGTGGTAATGACCCAGTACAGCGGACCGAATTCGCAGCAGGTGCTCGATCAGTTCGGAATCGGCTGGGAGAACTATCTTGCGGCCAATGGCTATCTGGTAGTTTGTGTTGATCCCAGAGGCACAGGAGCGCGTGGGGAGGATTTTCGCAAATGCACTTATGGCCAGTTGGGGAAATTTGAGTCGGATGATCAGATTGAAGCTGCCAAATACATTGCAGGACTTCCTTATGCCGATGGCAAGAATATTGCGATCTGGGGATGGAGTTACGGTGGATTTATGTCGGCTATGTGCCTCGCAAAGGGAGGTGAAGTTTTCAAGGCAGGTATCTCTGTTGCTCCTGTAACAAGTCAGCGTTATTACGACACGGTATATAGTGAGCGTTATATGGGTTTGCCAAGTCAGAATCCGGAAGGATACGACCAGAATTCGCCGATTACATTAGCTGCCGGGATCAAAGGGAAGCTGTTGCTGGTACATGGTACGGCTGATGACAATGTTCATTACCAGAACACGCTCGAATTTGCTGAAGCAATGGTTCAGGCCGGCGTTCAATTTCAGATGATGTCGTATGTAAATCGCAACCATGGAATCAGAGGTGGGAATACCACCATGCATCTTTACACAATGTTTGATATTTTTCTGAAAGAGAATTTGAAGTAAGGTAATGAAAGAATGAAGAAATGAAAGAATGAAGGAATTAAATTCACTTTGGACTTTGTAATTTTCATTCTGCACACTTAACTTTTATTTTTTTGTACAAACCGTTTGGTGTATCTGAAATTCGGCCTATATTTGCACCCTCCATGCCCAGATGGTGAAATTGGTAGACACGCTAGTTTCAGGGACTAGTGACCGCAAGGTTGTGCAAGTTCGAGTCTTGTTCTGGGCACCAAAAGAAAACCCGCTGATTATCAGCGGGTTTTCTTTTTTTAAATTAAAATAAGAACAAAAATAAAATCCGGAATTTCTTACAAAATTCCAATTATTGCCTTGTAGAAATCTGGATCTCGAATCGTACTAAATATAAAAATGTGTATAGTAACTTTTTTTTGTCAAACAGCATCAATTGGAAAAATTTACGGTAAATTTGCCCCGTTATACAATATATAGTGTAAATTTTGATTGATTAGTATTTCAACCCCAACAAAAAGAGCAGTTATTGGTTGATATTAATGTAAAAGTTGATAAGTGAAAAAAAACAGCCTCAAGCCTGAAACAGCATTACTTCACCCTGAAGAAGGAGAAGAAATGCTGAAAAAGGAGCAATCCCCATCATTATCACAATCTGAAGACGCTTTGCGCAATAGCGAAGAGCAATTCCGAACACTGGCCAATTCGGGGCAGGCATTAATCTGGACCGCTACAACGGATAAAAAATGCAATTATTTCAATCAAATATGGTTCGATTTTACCGGCAGAACACTTGAGCAGGAGTTAGGAGATGGGTGGACCGAGGGAGTTCATCCTGATGATCTGGCTCATTGTTTTGAAATTTATTCCACTGAATTCGACAAACGGGAAAAATTCAGTATGACTTACCGGCTTCGCAGACATGACGGCGAATATCGGTGGCTTCAGGATGACGGAACACCACGTTATGACAGCTCAGGTAATTTTATTGGATATATCGGACATTGTCTGGACATTACAGAAGGCAAAAGAGCTGAAGAGGAAATAAAAAACAAAACTGCATTGTTGACAAATCTGATTGTTAATTTGCAGGAAGGCATTTTGCTTGAAGATTCAGACAGGAAGATTGTGCTCACTAATCAGTTGTTCTGCGATATGTTCAGCATTCCTGTTCCACCTGAAATGCTGATTGGGTCAGATTGTTCAGATTCTGCGGAACAGAGCAAAGGATTTTTCAAAAATCCTGAAAAATTCATTGTCGAAATCAATCAAATTCTTAAAGATAAAATAGCAGTTTACAATCACGAACTATCGTTGGCAGACGGGCGATTCCTCGAAAGAGATTATATTCCGACCTACCTTAATAATGTCTATAGCGGTCATTTATGGAAATACAGAGACATTAGCGAACGTAAAACATCTGAGGCTCAGATTAGGCAACAAAACGAACGGCTGAATGCAATTATTAGTGCCATGCCTGACTTAATCTTTGTCATTGACAACACCGGTACTTATTTGGAGTTTTATAGTTCAAAACAAAATTCGCTGCTTGTTCCCGATGAACAAATTATTGGATTAAACTTAGCTAATATTTTTGATGCGGAATTAACGATCTGGCATCTTCAGCATATAAATAATTGTATTGATCAAAACAAGCTTGTTACGTATGATTACTCGATCATTCAAGAAGGTTATACCGGCTTTTTTGAAGCAAGACTTGTTCCTTTTGGTCACGACAAAGTATTGTCATCTATCCGCGATATTACTGACCGCAAACAGGCAGAAATAAAAATCAATGAACTAAATGCCAATCTTGAGTTTAAGATTGCAGCAAGAACTGCCGAACTTGCTGAGACGAATGAAAATCTTCAGAAGGAAATTAAAAAAAGGAATAAGGTTGCCAAAAAACTTGAAGAAACAGTAGACCGGCTTCAAAAAATGGCAGACCGTGTGCCTGGTGTTGTTTACCAGTACCTGTTACGACCAGATGGCACCTCTTGTTTCCCTTATGCAAGCGAAGGGATTAGGGATATTTACCGGGTAAGCCCCGAAGACGTTATTACAGACGCTGCAATTGTATTCACCAGGATTCACCCTGATGATTTTGATAGTGTTGTTGCTTCAATATCAGAATCAGCCAGAGACCTGACATTATGGATACATGAGTATCGTGTAAAGTTTGATGATGGAACGGTAAGATGGCTGTTGGGCAACGCGTTGCCTAATACAGAGCAGGACGGGTCAGTTATCTGGCATGGATTGATTACAGACATTACAGAACGCAAACGGATCGATACCGCATTGAAGGAAAGTGAGCAAGGTCATAAAACTGTACTCGAAAATATCAAAGAAATTATCTTTCAGACCGACACCAATGGATTGTGGATATTTCTCAATAAATCATGGGAAGAGATAACGGGTTTCAGTATTGATGAGTCTATTGGACAGCTGTTTGTGAATTATATTCATCCTGAAGACCGCCAGCGCAATATGGATCTTTTTCATCCGTTAATTACACGGGAGAAGGAATATTGTCGCCACCAGGTTCGATATCTTACCAAAGATGGAGGGTTTCGCTGGATAGAGGTATATGCCCGTTTAGGAGTAAATGACAAGGATGAAATAACAGGCACTTACGGTACACTTCAGGATGTGACTGAGCGGAGGTATGCGGAAGAAGAACTTGAAGAGAGCCGCGAAAAGTACCGTGGACTATCTGAGGCATCCTTTGAAGCCATATTTATATCAGAAAAAGGTCTTTGTATAGAGCAGAATCTGGCTGCGGAGGCTATGTTTGGCTACACCTCAGAAGAAGCAATGGTCAGATATGGTACGGAGTGGATTATTCCCGAAGAGAGAGAGATGGTAATGAATCAAATGTTATCAGGAACTGAAAACCCTTACGAGGCGACTGCATTGAGAAAAGACGGCACTACATTTCCTTGTATTTTAAGGGGAAAGATGATGCACTATAAAGGAAAAAATGTACGGGTCACTTCGTTGACTGACATTACCGACCGAAAGAAGGCTGAGAGCGAACTTAAACAAGCAACTACCCGTTTAACATTAGCCACACATGCCGGAGGCGTAGGAGTATGGGATTTTGATATTGTCAATAATATTTTGATCTGGGATGAGCAGATGTATGCCATTTACGGTATCGGGAATAATGATTTCACCGGGGTTTACGAAGCCTGGCAGAATGGTCTTTATTACGAGGACAAGGAGCGTGGTGACGCCGAAATACAGATGGCAATCAATGGTGAAAAAGAGTTCGATACCGAATTCCGTGTTGTATGGCCGGACGGAACTATTCGTAATGTAAAAGCTCAGGCATCTGTTCAACGCGATGAATCGGGCAAGGCTTTGCGAATGATTGGCATTAACTGGGACATCACTGAACTTAAGAGGTCAAAAATATTGGAGGAAGAACTTTTAAAGTTATCACTTCAGCTAACCGGGATTCCCTCATCAAAATTAATGGATGCAATTGATCTGGCATTAAGCAAAATCGGAAGCTTTCTGACAGCCGACAGAATTTACATCTTCGAGTTCAACACAATAGATAACACCATGAGCAATACGCATGAATGGTGTAATTACGGAGTCCAACCTGAAATTGAGAATCTAAAGAATATCCCTTGTGAAATTTTTCCGATGTGGATGGCAACACTTCAGCGCAACGAAAACGTCATCATCCCTTCAGTTGACGAGTTACCGGCGAGCTGGCAGGCTGAGCGCGAAATTCTTGAGCCACAAGGAGTTCAATCACTTATTGCTATTCCGATTCAAATTGAAAACAACCTGATAGGTTTTGTGGGATTGGATACAGTAACAAAGAAAAAAGTGTATTCAAATTCTGAAATCAACATCCTGAAGGTGTGGGGCAATATGCTTGCAGGCCTTATTAACAACCAGCGAATCGAAGGAATTTTAGATCAAACCCGCCAAAACTACGAAACCTTTTTCAACACTATCGATGATTTTCTTTTTGTCCTCGATGAAAGCGGGAATATCATTCATACCAATACTACGGTTATAAAGCGACTGGGCTATCCGACCAATGAACTGATGGATCAGTCGGTTCTTATGGTTCATCCTGTGGAACGGAGGGAGGAAGCCGGTCGGATAGTGGGTGAAATGCTTGCGGGCTCCGCTGATTTTTGTCCGGTTCCCCTCGTTACCAGATCAGGAAGCTATATTCCGGTGGAGACAAGAGTAAAGCGCGGTTTCTGGAACGGGAAATCTGTTATTTTTGGAGTGAGCAAGGATACTTCAAAAATCGAATTATCGGAAGAAAAATTCTCAAAAGCCTTTCAATCCAACTCTGCATTGATGGCTATATCGCTCTTTGAGGAAGGCAGGTATGTTGATGTTAACAATTCCTTTATTAAAACATTAGGCTATACACGGGATGAAATAATTGGCAAAACTGCAGACGAACTGGCGATATTCGCTGATACTCACGCGTTATATGCAATTAATGAAAATTTAAAGCGGAATATCCCTGTAAGAGAGGTAGAATTAGAGATCAGAACAAAGTCAGGAAAGATTATAACTAATTTATTTTCAGCTGATTATATTCATATCGGCAGTGAATTGTGTTTATTAACGGTAATGTTGGATATTACCGAGCGAAAACAAGCCGAAGTGGAGATCCAATCTGCGAGAACGGAAGCAGAGCAAGCGAATCTTGCCAAAAGCGAATTTCTTTCGAGAATGAGCCATGAACTGCGTACACCAATGAATTCCATTCTTGGCTTTGCACAGCTGCTGGATATGGGTGATCTTAATTCCGCTCAAAAAAAAGGTGTTTATTATATTTTGAACAGCGGAAAACATTTGCTCAACCTGATCAACGAGGTTTTAGATATTTCACGTATTGAAGCAGGCCGGCTTTCACTTTCACTTGAACCAATTTCGGTTCAGAGTGTTATTAAAGAAATGATGGAAATCGTTCAGCCGAATGCACGATTGCGAAATTTAAAAACAGAATTGAAGCATTCACCTGGAGGAGAGCTTTTTGTTCAAGCCGACCGGCAGCGATTAAAGCAAGTTTTACTCAATTTAATCAATAACGCAATTAAGTATAACCGCGAAGGTGGCTCTTTAACGATAAGTTCTCAGGTGCAATACACAAATGTACCTGAAATATCATGGGTGAGAATATCAATAACTGATACAGGGATAGGAATAATGCAGGATGATCTTGGCAGGCTGTTTCATCCTTTTGAACGTATTGGCGCTGAGAAAACAGAAACGGAAGGTACCGGTCTGGGGCTCACAGTGGTTAAAAAACTGATGGACGCAATGGGAGGTATGGTTGGAGTGAAAAGTACACACGGAGAAGGCAGTACTTTTTGGATTGAACTTCAGCTGGTTGATGGTCATAAAAATATTATCGAACAAATAAATGATCCGTCAATACCAAAACTTTCAGGTTCCGAAAAAAGCGGAACTATCTTATACATAGAAGATAACATATCGAATTCAGAATTTGTGAGAGGAATAATTGAAAGTCATAGGCCTTCAATTCATCTAATTACAAATATTTATGGTAAACTTGCGGTCAAATCTGCAATCGACAATTCGCCGGATCTGATCTTGCTTGATCTTGACTTACCTGATATTCACGGAAGTGAAGTATTGGCAAACATTCAGGCAAATGAGAAAACAAACGCGATTCCGGTAATAATTGTAAGCGCAGATGTGATGCCGCAACAGATTGAAAAATTAATGAAGGCAGGCGCTAAAAAATATTTATCCAAACCGATTGATGTGATAGCGTTTTTGCAATCAGTCGATGAATGGATAGGAAATTAGAGGCCAATGGTCAATTAATAATGATTAATGGTCAATGATAAATGGTCATTTAATTAGGAATAAAGAATGCTAAACAATAAAATTGAAAAAAATGATTGATTCAACGTTTAAAAATGCGAATATTCTGATCGTAGATGATATGGAGGCGAATATTGCTATCCTTGTTGGATTGCTCGAAATCCATGGTTTTACCAATATCAAAACTACCACCGATCCTCTTTCTACTGTGAGTTTGTTCAAATCGTTTAAACCTGATTTAATACTTCTGGATTTAATGATGCTCCAACTATCCGGCTACGAAGTGATGGAACAATTGAAACCCTTAATTCCCGCCGGCACCTATATGCCAATCCTTGTGCTCACTGCTGACATATCTCCAAATGCCAAACAACGGGCTCTGGCTGACGGAGCTAAAGATTTTCTAGCCAAACCATTTGATTTTATAGAGGTAATTCTTAGAATTAGAAATCTGCTTGAAACCAGATATCTTCATCAACAATTGGAAAACCAAAATAAACTATTGGAAGAAAAAATCGCAATGGTCTTGAAAGTAATGGATGGATGGTACAAATAGTCGTTTTTAAACAATTGAACAACAGGCACATACAGCACTCAGTCATATCAAAATGAAAGATTATGTCCGAAATAAAGTTTAGCGATGCAAATATTCTGATAGTCGATGACAAGGAAGCTAATATCGATGTTCTTGTCGGACTATTCGAAATGCAAGGTTATACTAACATTCGAACTACTGTAGATCCGCGCGAAGTAGTAAGTATATTTAAATCGTTTAAACCCGATTTAATTCTGCTTGATTTAATGATGCCGCATCTTTCAGGCCACGAGGTGATGACACAATTAAAGGAGTTGATTCCTGCAGATACCTATTTACCAATACTTGTGCTCACAGCCGATATCAGTGCTGATTCAAAAAAACGTGCACTTGCAGGGGGCGCTAATGATTTTCTTGCCAAGCCGTTCGACTTGATAGAAATGAGCTTGAGAATCAATAATTTACTCTTCGCTCGTCATTTATACAAGCAATTACAAAACCAAAATCAATTTTTGGATCTTAAAGTCAAAGAGCGAACAGCAGAACTCGAAAAGACAAACAGTGCATTGCTGGTTGCTTTGGATAAGGCAGAGGAAAATGACCGGTTAAAAACAGCCTTTCTCAATAATATCTCCCATGAGATCAGGACACCGTTTAATGGAATTCTTGGTTTTCTGTCAATATTGCAGCACGAAGATTTATCAAATTCCGAACGCGACGAGTATTTTAATGTAATTAACCAAAGTTCTGCCAGGTTAATGAGTACAATTAATGATATTGTTGAAATTTCACAAATTCAGACCGATCAGGTAAGACTGGTATCGTACAAGACAAACCTACGCGATTTAAGCGAAGAACTTTTCAACCGATTTAACTCACAGGCAATAAATAAAGGACTTAAACTGACCATTCATAGTCATTTACCTGAAAGTATTGACAATGCCTATACGGATGGAAAAAAACTAAACAATATACTTTCATGCCTTATCGACAACGCGATAAAATTCACTAAAGTTGGATCAATTGATTTGGACATTTTCAAAGTAGATGACTTTTTGAAATTCTCCATTAAAGATTCAGGCATTGGAATTCCAAAAAACAAACATCATGAAATATATCAGCGTTTCATGCAGGTTGATGGTTCCAATACAAGACAATTTGAAGGTTCGGGCCTTGGTCTGTCTATCGCGAAGGCGCATATTGAAATGTTGGGTGGTACGATATGGCTGGAAAGCGAAGAGGGAAAAGGTTCAACTTTCCATTTTACGATTCCTATAATTCCTGTTCCTGATGATAAGAGTATCATCCCAATCAAAATTTCTGACCGAAAACCAGACCATCAGATAAGAAATCTTAAAATATTAATTGCCGAAGACAACGAAATATCAGGAATACTTATTTCGCTGATTGTCAGAAAGTTCTGCCAGGATGTAATCATTGCAAAAACAGGCGTAGAAGCTGTTGCAGCTTGCCGCATGAATCCTGACATCGATTTGATATTAATGGATATTAAAATGCCTGAAATGGATGGACATGAAGCCACCAGGCAAATACGTCTGTTTAATAGTGGGGTGGTCATTATTGCACAAACAGCTTATGCGCTGCCGGGTGACCGTGAATTGGCAATTGCTGCAGGATGCAATGATTATATTGCCAAGCCCATTATGCAGGCTTTACTAAATGCATTGGAAAAGCATTTTAGTAAACCTTAGAACATAGACCTTCAAGGTTTTCGAAACCTGAAGGTCTAATCACCCACAAAATACAGACCTTCAAGGTTTTCGAAACCTGAAGGTCTAATCACCCCTAAAAAACAGACCCTCAAGGTTTTTGAAACCTTGAAGGTCTAATCACCCACAAAATACAGACCCTCAAGGTTTTTGAAACCTTGAAGGTCTAATCACCCCTAAAATACAGACCTTCAAGGTTTTTGAAACCTGAGGGTCTAATCACCCCTAAAATACAGACCTTCAAGGTTTGGTTCCCGTTAGAAAACAGACCCTCAAGGTTTTCGAAACCTTGAGGGTCTAATCACCAGTAAAATATAAACCTTGAAGGTCTAATCACCCCTAAAATACAGACCCTCAAGGCTTTTGAAACCTTGAGGGTCTAATCACCCACTAAATACCTATAAATGGTAAATATCCTGAATTACCAAGCCAGCTAACGTAAAGCCAAATATTGCGGTAATATGCGCGACAGTGCCATTAATTACTGCTTTTTGACTACACCATTCATGATCAGCTAATTCCGGATCACCTGCACCGTTTTTATTTTTCGGACAGAGACACTGTTCTGTTCCACAGGAAGAGCCGGCACCCCGGTTTTCAAGTAATTCTTCACTATAAACACACATAAACGGCTTTGCCGGAAGCTCACCTTTGCGGATGTATTTTCTGATCTTTGATCCAAGAGGACAGCCTTTTACATTCCAGAATTCGGCAACGTTCACTTTTGTAGGATCAATCTTAAGAGATGCTCCCATCGATGAAAAAAGCACAGCATTGCTTTTGGTTGCCATCCTGATCAGATGCACCTTACTGCCCAGACTATCAATTGCATCGATGATATAGTCGTACGACTCAATATTAAACTGGTCGTGGTTTGTTATATTGTATATTTTTTGAACGGCAGTTATCTCTGCATCGGGGTTAATCTCCAGCAACCGTTTTTTCAAGGCATCAGTTTTAACCTCTCCTATTGTCTCCATCGTGGCATGCAACTGCCGGTTGATATTGGTTATGCAGATCAGATCCGAATCAACGATCGTGAGATAACGGATTCCTGAACGGACCAGACTTTCAGCACACCAGCTGCCAACACCTCCGATTCCTAAAATTATCACCTTTTTTGAGGCAATTTCCTCCATCTTCTCTTTCCCGAATAATAGCTCAGTCCGTTGAAATATCCCTTTGTTTCTTCTCATATCCTAAATATTCGGCAAAATTAGAAGAATTTTTCAGAAGAAAAATCAGGCTTTCACATGATGCCCTTTAAGTGCATAATAAAGAATGAACATAAACAATGGAATAGGAACAAAAAATCCGGTAGACATCGTATATACATCAGATACATAACCCATTAACGGAGGAAATACAGCGCCACCAACAATAGCCATCACTATAAAGGATGCTGCTTTTTTTGTTTGAGGGCCCAGATCTTTTATTCCCAATGCGAAGATTGTCGGGAACATGATCGACATAAAGAAAAATACCGCATAAAGTGCAATCAGTGAAAACCATCCCAGATTCAAACTCACAACAGGCAACAACAAGATGCACAATCCGGAATATATGGCCAATATTCGGGCTGGTTTAACAAATCCCATGATGTAACTACCCGACATACGGCCAATCATAAACAGCGCAAAACCTATGGAAAGGAAATAAGGGCCGTTTTTAACATCAAAACGAGGATGCTGATTAACATCGGTAACAAAGTTAATCAGAAAGCTGAAAATGCCGGTCTGAGCAGCCACATAGGAGAATTGTGCAAGTACCCCCATTAAAAAATGCGATTGTTTTGTCAAAGGCTTGTGAAAGATTGGTTTATCTTCGACAGAAGCGTCGGCAATACCATGGCCAATACCAATTTCTTCATCTGATATTTCAGGGAGACGAAGCCGAAGAAAAATCATAGCAACAGTAAACACAACTAATCCGATAATAGCAAATGGCAGAATCATTGAAGTCAGTTTCTCCCCTTCCGCTATACCTTGATCACCATAAATATAAAGCCCGATGAGAGGACCAATTATCCAGGCCAGACCATTAAAAGATTGAGCAAAATTAATTCGTTGTGCGGCAGAATCTTTAGGCCCTAATTTAGTAGCATAAGGATTGGCAGCTGTTTCGAGTGTTGCCAATCCACATCCTAGAATAAAAAGACAGGAAAGAAATATCCAGAATGATTCAAAAGATGTTGTAGCAGCAATTAGAAATGATCCGGAGGCAAAAAGTAACAATCCAAAGATGATCCCTTTTTTATACCCAAATTTGCGCATAAAAAATCCTGCGGGGAGCGCCATTCCAAAATAGGCACCATAAAGAGAGAACTGAATAAGACTTGACTGTGATTTTGACAAATGGAGCATTTGCTGAAAATGTTTGTCCAGCGTGTCTATCATCCCATGTGCAATTCCCCAAAGGAAAAATAAAAATGAGATAAAAATAAAGGGCGTTAGATACTCTTTGGAAGTAAGGCTGTGCTTTTTGGCCATTGTTTGAGTTTTATTTGGTAAATAGTTTTAAAAATGATCATGTAAAAATAGTGGTTAATTTAAAATATGGAGTATTTAGCAGGACAGATTTGCAATTTTCCCCTGATTAAACATTTTAGCGCCCTAAAGTCCTTTTGTGAGCTTATTTATTTTAGTTGGATTTGAGAACTGTTTATTTATATTTGCCACTCAGACATGATTCCTGTATTGCCTATACTACAAGCTGGTTTTACTCAACAGATAACCTTTTTTTCGCAATGAAAAATATATATCAGTATTACATTCAGTCTGCCTTGATTCTGATTTGTACCCTTTCTGCAAATGCACAGAAAACGCCGGATGCATTTAAACATACCCCTTATTATGTGGATGGATATCATGGAGGGAAGATTGGTCACATGCCAATTGGAAGTTTTCGGGATATTGTTAATGGATTGGAACGGTATCCTTCCTGGAAAATCTCTATGGATATTGAGCCGGCATCATGGATCTGGTTGAAACAGACAGATCCTGAAGCCTTTATTAAGATAAAACAGTACCTTAGCGATTATAGTGCAGATTCAAGAATTGAAATTGTTTCGCCCTCTTACATGCAACCCTATTGCTGGAATATAAACGGCGAAAGTAATATCCGACAGTTAGTTGTGGGATTGGAGGAATTGTATAAATCATTCCCGGGTTACCCTGTTCGCACCTATGCCGTTCAGGAACCGTGCTGGACAAGTTCATTGCCTCAAATTTTGAGTTCGCTGGGATTTACCCATGCGGTATTAAAAGATCCGGCAACCGCATTCGGAGGATATACCCGTGGGATCAATAAAAGTACTGTTTTCTGGAAAGGGCCTGATGGAACTTCTATATCCTCTGTTCCAAGATATCAATGCGAAAACCTCAATAAGGATGCCTGGGAGACAGAAAGCTGCTCTGTTTCTGCCGATTTTATTAGCAAATGTCAAAAAAATGGGATTGAATTTCCTGTTGGGAATCAATATCAGGATCTGGGCTGGCCTGCACATCCTGCAGTTGACTCAACCGGAGTCTATGTTTATATTGATCCAGGTTTAAAACAATGGCCTGATAAAAATCAATTTGACCGATATTGGTGGAACAGAAAATCAAATACGGATAGAAAATATCCTCAGTTAATTACCTGGCGGGAATATTTTAAGAATGTTGCTCCTGAACCAACACAATACTGGAACCTTTCACAAGAGGATATACAGGTGAATCTGATGTGGGGCTCCGGGGTAATGAATACAATTGCAAAAAAAGTTCACAAAACAGAAAAGCTAATCCTTCAGACTGAAAAAATTTCGTCAATGGCATCTGTTTTATCTAAATATCGGATTCCCGGTACAAAACTCGACTATGCCTGGGAACAATTGCTAACGGCTCAGCATCACGATGCCTGGATATGCCCGATAGCTGACAACGGATCAGATCATTGGTCAACCTTAACAGCGTTGAAAACTGGAATTGCGGATCAAATCTCATCGGAAATTGTGGATGAATCTTTAAATTCGATAATCAACACCTTCCAGTCTAAAGAAACTGCAGATTCCAATATCCAGACAATATGCGTTTTTAATTCATCAGGCTTCGAAAGATCAGAAAACATTGAAATTATTACTGCATTTAATCCCGGAAAGAATCTATGTGAAGTTTTAGACAGAAATAACAATACGATTGCAAGTCAGTTTATTCCGGTAAGCTATTATGGAGATGGCAGTATAAATGCTGCAAAGATTATTTTTGGAGCAACAATACCATCATTGGGATATGACTTCTTTAAAATTAAAGCGCTCAGCGGTACGGTACGGGAGAAAGCTGAGCAAGTGTGCAAAATATGCAAAACCTCAGAGCATGAATACCTGATCGAAACAGACCTCTATAAATTGATTATTAATACAACCCAAGGCGGGTGCGTAACCTCTTTAATCGATAAGTCAATAAACAAGGAATTTGTTGATCAGAATAATGAGCGATCCTTTAATGAATTCAGGGGTTACTTCTCAAATGAACGTAGCTGGTTAAGCAGTAAAGATTCCGTGGCGGCAATCGAAATACTTGAGAATGGACCTTTACGGATAAAAACCCTTCTGAAGGGGAAAATTGGAAGATACGATTTTGAAACCGTGATCACCATGGCAAGGGGGGAGAAGGTAATTGATTTTAAGACAAAATTCTTTTTCGACAAAGATGTTCTTATCGGTGAGCCTTGGGAAATGAAAAGGCCAACCAGAGGAGAACATCGAAAACCATGCTACGATTCCCGTTGGAAACTCCAGGCATTTTTCCCATCCTCGGTGAAAAATCAGGTCCTTTATAAAAATGCTCCATATGATGTTTGCAGAAGTGAGCTCAACAATACCTTCTTCAATACCTGGAGCGATATTAAACACAATATTATACTGGATTGGGTTGATGTTTATGATTCTATCTCAAACGCAGGCCTGGCTGTATTCAGCGATCGGACAACAACCTACTCGCATGGTAAGGATTATCCTCTTGCTTTAACAATGGCGTGGAGTGGCTTTGGGTTATGGGAGTCGTTTTACCCGATGAATACTGTTTCAGAATTTAATTATGCGGTAATGACACATTCGAAAAAATGGAATGATGCAGGCATTAGTTCCAAAAATGGTTCCTGGAATGAGCCATTGGTTGTAAGAGCAATAAATAATAGATCCTCGAATAGTTCACAAACTTTTTCATTTTTAAAAACCTCAGATCAGCATATTGAAATTCCGACACTCTACATGAAGGATAAATCACTATATATCAGACTATTTAATTCCAGCGACAGCCCCACGCAAAGTGATTTATATCTCAATTTTCCCCTGCACAGAATTGAATTGACAGAACTTGACGGGAAAGTAATCAACGAAATCGCAACAATAAAAACAGATAATCACACCATGGTTAATTTTAAATTCCGGCCATTTGAGCTTAAGACATTAAAAATCAGCCAAAGTGAATTTTGAAATTACATGATTTTGATTTGATAAGGGGAGGTGAATTGCGTTCGCTTTTGATTTTCTATGATAAATTTTTTATTTGTAACAAATGTAATGTCAAAACAATCCGGATAAACTTATCTTTGACAAGGAACAACAAACTATGGAGTACATTTCTCTTATTGGCACTGTAGCACTTTTAAATTTTCTTGCAGCCATAAGTCCGGGACCTGATTTTGTTATGATGGCGAAGAATTCTCTGTGTTATTCCCGCAGATCAGGAATTTTTACCAGCTTTGGCATCAGCGCAGGGCTGGCAATTCATCTCTTCTATTGTGCAGCAGGCATTGGATACCTCATTTCTACATCAATTTTTCTGTTTTCAATCATTAAAATACTGGGAGCTGCATACCTGATATATCTAGGCATCAGCTCTTTCGCTGCCAAAGGCTCCAAATTAGAACTGACCAATGAACGGGCAGGCCCTGATCTCACCCGTATGCAGGCATTTAGAATGGGATTTCTGACCAACATACTAAATCCCAAGGCAACATTATTTTTCCTTAGCTTGTTCACACTTGTCATTAGTAATTCTACTCCGGTTTATATTGTAATGATCATATGTGTCATCATTATAGGAACTGCGCTGGCATGGTTTATCACTGTTTCTATATTTTTCACCCAGCAAAATGTTCAACTGGCCTTTCTAAAGTATGAAAAAGTCATCAACAGAATTTTAGGAGGATTTTTAATCGCTTTAGGAGCTAAGATTGCACTCTCATTCATTATTTAGCTGTATTTCAGACAGAAATAATTTATTGCCGGAAATGACTATCTATTAAGTCTGTAAATTTATTTGGAACGAATGGTTTTGCAATATAATCATTACAGCCGGCAGCCATCGCCTTTTCCCTTTCTCCGGTCAAAGCGAAAGCAGTTTGCGCAATGATCACCACTTTGGAATTAAATTTTCGTATCTCCTGAGTTGCTTCGTATCCACTCATTTCGGGCATCTGAATATCCATCAATATTAAATCGATATCAGGGTTATTGCGGCATGTTTCAACGGCTTCGACTCCGTTGCGAACTTTTAAAATTTCTTTACTAATCTCTTTTACTGATATGGAAATCAGTATTTCAGATATATCGTCATCTTCGGCGATCAATATTTTCAGCTTATTCTTCGAAATTCCTATTTTAAAGACGGGCAGTTTTGCCTCAGGTCCACCTTTTTCTTCCGGCGTAATAGTATACGGAAGCGTAAAATAAAATATGGAACCTTTCCTTTCTTCACTCTCCACCCATATTCTTCCACAAAGCATTTTAACAAAGGCACTTGAAATTGACAACCCCAAACCGGCTCCCTGATAGGCTCTTGCGTTAGTTATATCGGCCTGGATAAATCGCTCAAAAACAGCTTTCTGCTTGTCCTTTGGGATTCCTATGCCAGTGTCCTTGACAAAAAACTCCAGCTCGGTGCTTTGGCCCGGCTCGGCATCAGCCCGATCCGTTTTTAAAACATACCCCAATTCTATTGAACCAATGTCAGTGAATTTTATCGCATTTTTCACAAGATTCGTAAGGATGACAAATACTTTTTCGCGGTCAGTGCAAATGATTGATTCCTTAGACAGCAAACCGGTTTTAAATGAAAATTTTATTCCTTTTGCTTCAGCCTCAGGTTTGAAGAAGGAATAAATAAATTCAATCTGCTCGTTGATATTTGACTCTCCGATATTCACTTGCATCTGTCCCGATTCTATTTTAGAAATATCGATAATATCATTGATGATATTCAGCATGCGGGCACCACTTTTTTCAATGAGGCCGATATATTCTTTTTGTTCCGCACTTGTCAGGTCGGCTTCTTTTAGTAGTCCGGAAAAACCCAGAATGCCATTCATTGGCGTTCTTATTTCATGGCTCATATTGGCCAGAAAAGCTGACTTTAACCTATCGCTCTCTTCTGCGCGTTCTTTGGCTTTGACTAATTCTTGTTCCGTATTTTTTTGCATTGTGATATCCCAATTGGTGCCAATCATGCGTACCGCCTTGCCCGAGTTGTCAAACTGAGTGCTGCCAAGTGCTCTGATATTATAAATTGAACCATCGGGCCACACAATCCGAAATTCGGAATCGTATTCTTTCTCTCCCCTTATTGCCATTTGTACCAGAGCATCTTCCCTGGCTACATCACCGGGATCAACCCTTTCCCTCCATAGGTCGTAATCACTTGGAAAATCATCTCTGCTGATTCCGTAGAGTGCATACATCTGATCGTCCCAGAACACTATATTGTTGACAATATCATAGTCCCATACACCGATACCACTCGCGCGCACAGCCAGAGACAAGCGGGCAGATAATGATTTCAGCTTTTCTTCTGTATTTTTTCTTTCGGTAATATCGGCATTAAATCCATACCAGGTTATGCCGCCATCCTCCAATTTCTCGGGTGTCGAACTGGCATAAATCCATCGAATTTCTTTGCCGGGAATTTGCACCCTATATTCACAGTTAAAGCTAGCCATATGGTTGGCTGAATATTCAATGGCGTTGTATACTGAGGCTAAGTCTTCGGGTAAAATGACACTGCCAATTGGGGAGAAGTCGTCCAGTACATCTTCGGGGGAGCATCCATAAATATCCCTGATACCTTCCGAGGCTGTCGGAACGTGATAAGTTCCGTCGGGTCGCCTGGTAAACTGATAAATCAATCCGGGAACACTGGCAGAAAGCTTTTTAAACCGGATGTCACTCTCCCTGATGTTCTCATATGCCTTCTTGCGCTCTGTGATATCCTGAATAGTTCCAATCATTTCAGTAATATTCCCCAAACTGTCAAATGATGTTGCTCCGAAACCATGTACCCATCTGGTTTGTTTATCGTTTATTCTGACAATCCGGTATTCAAGGTTAAAAGGCGCTCTTTTACCAACAACTTCATGTATCAGGTAATCATTAACATTATTCCTATCCTCGGGATGAACGATATTGAGCCAGTCTTCCACATTTCTGCAATAATTTTCATCAATTCCAAAAATTTCGTCAAGTGCTTCAGATGATTTCCACTTACCTGTGATGAAATCAGTTTTATAAGAACCGATTTTGGCGGCACTTTGAGATTTTTTGAGAAAGAATTCACTTTCGTTAGCTTTTTCCGTCGCTTCGATTAATTCAATCTCGGCACTTTTCCTTCCGGAAATATCGATGAATGTACACACAACTTGCCTAACAGTTCCGTCTGTGTTTAAGTGAGGAACAGCACTTACCAAAAGCCAGATGCGGTCTCTTGTTACAGGCCTGTAGACTCCCATAACCACATCAATTACAGGTTTTTTTGTTTTAATAGATTCGGGAACGGGGTGTGTCTGTCCGGGAAAGGGTGAGCCGTCTTCATGGATAACATTCCATTCCGGGCTGAAAGAACTCAGACCCAGCAGTTGATCCTCACTCAACCCAAGCAATTCAAGCGCTTTTTGATTACTCATTAGCATCTCGGCATTTGGTCCCTGAAGCAGTATACCTACCTGCATTTCATTGACAAGAAATGATAATTGTTCTTTGCTTGATCTAAGTTCTTCTTCTACCAATTTAGGCTTGGTAGCATCGGTTATCGTTACCAAACATTGACCACTTTTGTCTTTAACGATGCCTGTGAGATAAACAGGATTAGGCAAGACTCCTCCGGTTAAGATTTCCAGTTCGCAAACCTCTATCGAATTACTTTTAAATACCTGTGAAAGAAAGAGATTAAAGATTGGTTTTGTTTCGTCGGTAACATAAAATCCAAATAAGCCCCCTTTTAGCTTCGACTGGCCTTTGCCCAGCATTTTTGCTCCATATATATTGAGTCCGATGATCTCACCTGAAGGCGATAGTGTTAAATAACCGTTAGGGGCAAACTCATATAGTTCGGAGTATTCGGCAGCTGCAAGTTCGGCTTGATTTTTTGCCAGCAGCAGTTCCTTATTTTGCAATTCAAGTTCGATCTGGTGCACCTCAAGTTCATAAAGAAGCCGGAGCATTTCCGATTCAGAAGGAATCGAAGCAGTGTCAGATTGCCTCTCCTTTAAAACCTTCTCGGCCTCAAGGCGAAGAGCCAGTAATTCACTTAATTTAGCCCTCCCTGTTTTCATATACGAAATTATGTTAAGTATTTGAATATTAAATCAATATGATTACAAATATAAGAATTTACATTATATATGGTACAGGAGACTTAGAAATTAGCAAATAATGTCGTATTACGTTTCGATCAATTTATTTGAATCCTATTCATTAGTGAATGTTGAATATTACGTTGCGGTGCTCTGCACCTTAAGAAT
>CAYHDA010000021.1:7842-25523 GCA_964355145.1 uncultured Mariniphaga sp. | reverse complement strand
TCCCTGAAATTTTACCCCGATACAGAAGTACCTATTTTTCACACATTTTCAGTGGAGGTTATTCGGCTGGATATTATGTGTATATTTGGGCTGCAGTGCTTGATGCCGATGCATTCCAGGCTTTTAAAGAGAGTGGCGTACTTTTCAATCCTGCATTGGCTTTAAAGTTTCGTGAATTACTGACTAAAAGTGGTTCGGATGAAGGGATGACCATTTATACCCGGTTCCGAGGTAAAACACCCGATATCCACTCATTGCTGTTACGCAGAGGCTTGGAATAATTTTTTTTAAAGTTCAAAATATACTAAAATGGAATTAACCAGAGATCCGCGTTTGGCTGTGTTGTTCGATGCCGATAATGTTCCTTATTCGAATGTCCGGGGGATGCTGGCAGAAATTGCAAAATATGGAACTCCGACATTTAAAAGAATTTACGGTGACTGGACTAAGCCGACTGTAGCAGGCTGGAAGACTGTGCTTCTTGAAAACGGAATAACACCCATCCAGCAATATAGTTACACAACAGGGAAAAACGCTACCGATTCGGCAATGATTATCGATGCGATGGACATTCTCTACACTGGTCGTGTTGATGGATTCTGCATTGTTTCGAGCGACAGTGATTTTACACGGCTTGCCACCCGACTTCGCGAAGCCGGGATGAAGGTTTATGGAATTGGAGAGAAAAAAACTCCAATTCCATTTATCGCGGCATGTGATAAGTTCATTTATCTCGAAATTCTTAAACCAGCTGAACCTGTTGTAAAACAGATTGTAACCTCCAAAATTAAATCTAAAACCAAGGCAAAGATTAAAGAGACCGCACAAATGCCTCAGGTAAATCCTATCGAAATAGCGAATAAAGGGTTGGCCAAGGTTATTTTTGATAGTATTAATGATCTTGCTGATGAAAATGGCTGGGCTTTTTTAGGTGATCTGGGTAATCTGATACTGAAGAAACAACCTGATTTTGATCCCAGGAATTACGGATTTAAAAAGCTTGTACCGTTGATTAAAAGCTTCGATCAATTCGAAATGGATGAGCGGGAGTCAGGAAAAAAGAATACAACATTGGTTTTTGTCAGAACAAAATAAGATTCACGGAAAACTATTTTTATCTTTGTTCGCTCATCAATTTATTTCATTTTTGTGATGAAGAAAGTAAAATTAAATATTCTTGGCTTGTCATACAGTCAGACGCAGACAGGAGCTTATGCTCTTGTGCTTTCTGAAGCTGATGGAAACAGAAGAATCCCAATTATTATTGGGGCTGTTGAAGCACAGGCTATTGCGATACGGCTTGAGGGACTGAAGCCACCCCGGCCTCTCACGCACGATTTGTTTTTGAATGTTGCTCTGGCCTTCAATATTGAGATTGCCGAAGTTTTCATTCATAAATTGGAAGAAGGAATTTTTTATGCTGAAATTGTTTGTGTTCAGAACACGAACCGCATAAGAGTGGACTCAAGAACTTCAGATGCCATCGCATTGGCGCTTCGATTTGAGTGCCCTATCTTCACAACAGAAGAAATCATCGAAAAAGCGGGAATTATTATGGAATTCGATGATGTTGGCGAAGTAAGCAACGAATCCGAGGATTTTGAAAATCTGCAAAAAGGATCAGAAAGACATATCGACTACTCAGAATACTCCAGTGAGGAACTCAACGATCTGCTTGACGTTGCCATCGCAGGTGAAGACTATGAAAAGGCTTCGGAAATCCGGGATGAGATCAATAAAAGAAAGCCCTAGAATTTTATGAAACACCCATGAATCTGCGCTTCGCAAACACGAATGAAGATAACACAGGTGTTCCATCAGGCAATTAAAAAAACAAATTAACTTCTGATGAAACAATATCATGATCTTTTGCGTCATATCCTGGAACAGGGAAGGCCAAGAGAAGACCGCACCGGAACAGGAACGAAAAGTGTGTTCGGCTATCAGATGCGCTTTAACCTCGAAGAAGGATTTCCGGTGATTACAACTAAAAAGCTACATTTAAAGTCGATCATACACGAATTGCTTTGGTTTCTTGCAGGTGATACCAATGTGAAATACCTGCAGGACAATGGTGTAAGAATCTGGAATGAATGGGCAGATGAAAATGGGGATCTGGGTCATATTTATGGCTATCAGTGGCGTTCATGGCCCACACCGGAGGGTAATTCTGTTGATCAGATTACTCGGTTGATTAACGAAATCAAATCAAATCCCATTTCCCGAAGATTAATTGTAAGTGCATGGAATGTTGGTGATTTAGATAAGATGAATCTTCCTCCATGCCATTTATTGTTTCAGTTTTATGTGAATGAAGGGAGGCTTTCATGCCAGCTGTACCAACGAAGCGCCGACGTATTTCTGGGCGTTCCTTTTAATATCGCTTCTTATGCTTTGCTCACCATAATGGTCGCTCAGGTAACAGGATTAAAACCCGGCGATTTTGTGCACACTTTTGGTGATGCACATATCTACAATAACCACCTCGATCAGGTGAGCCTTCAACTCTCCCGCAGCACTTTAGCATTACCGGAAATGAGGATCAATCCGGAGGTAAAATCAATTTTTGATTTTAAATATGATGATTTTGAACTGGTTAATTACCAGTCCTATCCGCACATCAAAGGGGAAGTGTCGGTGTAGAAACTCCTGACGTTTATTGATTATTTAATTTTGTTTTTATGATTTACCCAAATATTGCAATTATAGTCGCAATTGCAGACAATTTCGCTATTGGCAAGAACAACGATCTGCTCTTTCATCTTCCCAACGATTTAAAGAGATTTAAGAAAATTACTTCCGGACACGCCGTCATAATGGGTAAAAGGACACTTTTTTCACTTCCAAACGGACCACTGCCCAATCGTCGGAATATTGTAATTACAGACATCCCGGGCGAAACATTTGAAGGATGCGAGACGGTTTATTCCATCATGGAAGCTGTTGAAACAGTGAGTAATGAACAGTTGGCATTTGTAATTGGAGGAGGCATGATCTATCGTCAGTTTTATCCCATCGCGGGAAAGCTCTATCTCACAATGGCACATAAGGAATTTGAAGCGGATACTTTTTTCCCGGAGATTAATTTCAAGGATTGGAAAGAGCTGTCGCGGGAAACATTATTTGACGAGAAAAACAATTTTAGCTATTCAAATATTGATCTGGCGAGAATGTAAAATCAGAAAATTTTCAGCTAAATGTCAGGTTGAAACTGCCTGCATTCGTCTAAACTATATTTATTGCTTTTCGTTCGTGTTTATGCCGGAATACAAACGGAAAGATAATTACCAACACCAATGCATATCCGGCAAAAGCAAGCCAGATTCCGTGCCAGTCCTTTATTTCGGAATGGGTATAATATTTATCTATTACGTATCCGCTGATTTTGCTTCCAAAAAAAGCTCCAAATCCATTGGTCATCATCATAAACAATCCCTGTGCGCTGGATCTGATTTTGGAATCGGTTGTGGTCTCAACAAATAAAGAACCTGAGATATTGAAGAAATCGAATGCTATTCCATATACTATACAGGAAAGAATAATCATCCACAATCCTCCGGATGGGTTTCCAAATGAAAACAATCCAAAGCGCAATACCCAGGCAATCATGGAAAATAGCATGACCAGTTTAATGCCAAAACGTTTTAGGAAAAATGGGATTGCCAGAATAAACAATGTTTCAGAAATTTGCGAAATTGACATTATTATTGTTGAGTATTTCACAACAAATGAATCTGCATATTGCGGAAAATTTTTAAAATCATCGAGATATGAATCTCCGTACATGTTTGTCAATTGCAATGCAGCACCTAAAAACATAGCGAAAATAAAAAATAATGCCATCTTGTAATTGGCAAATAATTTGAAAGCATTTAAACCTAAAATCTCAATAATAGATGAGTCTTTAGATATTGATTTCTGAGGCGGACAATTGGGCAGCGTGAATGAATAAATACCAAGAGCTATTGCAGCCACAGCTCCAATCAAAAACTGGTTGGCATTGGCCTTGCTGCCCGTGAGATTAGTAATCCACATAGCCGCAATAAACCCGATAGTGCCCCAAACCCGTATGGGTGGAAAAACTTTAACCACGTCGTAATTATTGCTTTTCAGGATAGAATATGAAATGGAATTCGACAATGATATTGTTGGCATGTAAAAAATCATTGCCAATAAAATGACATAGTAAAGGGTTTCAGGGTCATTTACCTGAGGGACAAAAAACAAAACCAATCCATAACAGATGTGAAGAACGCCATATAATTTTTCCGTATTTATCCACTTGTCGGCAATGATTCCCGTTATTGCCGGCATAAAAACTGAAGCAATGGCAAGTGTGGAAAAAATTGCTCCAAATTGTGCTCCTGTCCAGCCTTTAGCATTAAAGCAATAAGTGCCAATGGTAATCAGCCAGGCTCCCCAAACAAAAAACTGCAGAAAATTCATTAACGTAAGCCGAAACCTGATCCCCATACCCTTGATTAATTCAGTTTGATTGTAAAAAAAAAATAATTTTCGGTTTAGCTTTTCGTTTATTTAATCATCAAGGATAAGCATCTTTCCCAAATTTTCGAATCTTGTATGATAGTCATTGATAGAGCATTGGATCACTTCGTAAGCTTCGAGACGATCGTAAACATGCGTTATAATTGAATTTTTCTCCTCTCCGGGCAGGTCCTTATACGTAAGAAAGTAATGCCGTAGCCGGGTAATAATTGTTTCAGGAACATCTGCCAGTTCAGTGAATTTGCCATAGACAAAGTCGTTGTTAAGTACCGCGATAATTTTATCATCAGCCTCATTCCCGTCGATCATTCTGAATCCGCCAATCGGACGTGCAGTAACAAGAATATCTCCATGGTGAATTGATTTTTCTGTGAGGACAACAATATCAAGCGGATCACCATCTCCCTTAACCCCTTTCATTCCTGTTTTGTCCATGCAGAATTTTCCTACCTTCTTCCCGCAATAGGTCTGAGGAATGAATCCATACAGCGCCGGAACAACATTGGAAAATTGCTGGGGGCGGTCTATTTTCAGGTACCCCGTATCTTTGTCAACTTCATATTTCACGGTGTCAGTTGGCACAACTTCAATAAACGCTGTTAGCTTTTCCGGTACGTGATCACCGATATGAACTCCGTGCCAGGGGTGGGACTTGTATCGCAATCCCATAAGCCGTCCGATAGGGTCTGAAAATTTATCTGACATAACAATTGATTTTGTGATTTAAAAATCAACCAAAGGAAGTTATTTTTTTTTAGTATTAGGTGCTGAAACCGAAAATTCTTATGCTCCCCATCCTTCGCGGTCAAGGCTTCTGTACTGGATTGCTTCGCCCAGATGATCAGCTTGAATAGCGTCAGATCCTTCGAGATCGGCGATTGTTCTGGAAACTTTTAAAATACGATCATAAGCTCTTGCTGACAAACCTAATTTTTCCATTGCGTTTTTCAGGAGCTGGTGCCCCGCAAGGTCAGGAATACAGTATTTATTGAGCATTTTGGTAGTCATCTGGGCATTGCAATATATTTCTGTATCATGAAATCTTTCGCGCTGAATCTCACGCGAACGGCTCACTCTCTGGCGAACAATCTCGCTTTTTTCTCCCGGTTTTAAATCCGTGAGTTCGTTGAAGGGAACAGGCACCACCTCAAGGTGGATATCAATCCGATCGAGCAGCGGGCCGGATATACGGCTGAGATATTTCTGAACCATTCCCGGCCCGCAAACACACTGTTTGGTGGGATGGTTGTAGAATCCGCACGGACATGGGTTCATCGAGGCAACGAGCATGAAAGAGGCCGGATATTCCACTGAAAATTTTGCGCGTGATATTGTAATCATTCTGTCTTCAAGCGGTTGTCGTAATACCTCAAGAACAGTACGCTTAAATTCGGGCAACTCATCAAGAAATAAAACACCGTTATGAGCCATCGAAATTTCACCCGGCTGGGGATAAGTGCCACCGCCGACCAGCGCGACATCCGAAATTGTGTGATGCGGACTTCGAAAGGGGCGGAGGGTCATTAATGACGTCTCACGGTCTATTTTTCCTGCCACTGAATGGATCTTGGTCGTTTCCAGCGCTTCCTTAAGCGTGAAAGGTGGCAAAATAGTAGGTATTCTTTTGGCTAACATTGTCTTACCTGCACCTGGAGGGCCAATCATAATCAGATTATGTCCTCCGGCAGCGGCGATTTCAAGAGCCCGTTTCACGTTTTCCTGCCCTTTGACATCTGTGAAATCGAGATCGTAATTAGAAATTCTGGCCTTGAATTCTTCGCGTGTATCGATTATGGTTTGCTCGATTCCAACCCTTCCTGACAAGAAATCGATTACTTCTTTAAGACTTTCAGCGCCAAAAATTTTGAGCTTGTCTACCACTGCCGCCTCGCGGGCATTCTGCTTAGGAACGATAAATCCTTCAAAACCCTCTTCACGCGCCCTGACGGCGATAGAAAGCACTCCTTTGACGGGTTGTAATCCCCCGTCGAGCGACAGCTCTCCCATCATCATGTATTTGCTTAATTCAGGAGCCAGCATCTGCTCTGAGGCGGCTAAAATACCAATCGCAATGGGTAGATCATAAGCCGAACCCTCTTTTCGTATATCGGCTGGCGCCATATTGATAACAATTTTTTTCCCCGGAAGCTTAAGATCAATAAACCGCAAAGCCGCATCAATTCGCTGCTGACTCTCTTTTACAGCGCTGTCCGGCAATCCGACAAGATTGAAACGGATGCCACGCGAGATATCTGTTTCAATTGTAATTGTTGTGGCATCAATCCCGTGAACCGCACTGCCATAAGTTTTTACAAGCATAATTGGGTGGTTTATTCTCTTTAGCTGAAGTTACGATAATTAAATGAATAAATATTAAGTTTTACGACAATTTATTGAATCTCACATACGTTTGGAAAGAGGAAAAGCAGCAATATCAATTTGGTTTATTTCTCTGATGTTTTCAAAACATGAGCAAGACAATGCATTTTCGCGCTCTCTTTTTATTATCTTCACAATATGTATCAGATAATAAAATATCTGTTTTAGAGTGGCTTTTTTGGAGACGTGAACTTTGATCAGTAAGCCTGTGCGATCGTAAAAAAAAGGTGTTTTGAGGGCAGTAGGTGGTTACCTGAAATAAAATAGGTGTTATATTTGTACAATTATCATTTAAGAAATTTATAGTGCCGGATATTATCCAACTTTTACCAGATTCAGTCGCTAACCAGATTGCCGCAGGCGAGGTCATTCAAAGACCCGCTTCCGTAGTTAAAGAACTTGTTGAAAATGCTATTGATGCAGGTGCGACAACCGTAACTATTAACGTTAAAGATGCAGGTCGCACGCTGATTCAGGTGACCGATAATGGAAAAGGTATGTCGCCTACCGATGCCAGAATGTCCTTCGAGCGGCATGCTACCTCCAAAATACGTGAAGCAAATGACCTTTTTGCTATCAGAACCATGGGTTTCAGGGGCGAAGCTCTTGCATCGATAGCGGGGGTCGCCGACGTTGAACTTCGCACCCGGCCACACGGAGCCGAATTGGGAACCTACCTTCATATCCTGGGATCTGCGATTCAAAAACAAGAGGCCGATAATTGTCCGGAAGGTTCGAATTTTCTGGTGAAAAATATCTTTTTTAATATTCCGGCACGACGTAAGTTTTTGAAATCAAATAGCTCTGAATTAAAGTATATTATAACTGAAGTTCAGCGCATTGCACTTGCAAATCCTGAACTGGAGATTTCCCTTTATCACAATAATTCGGCTATTTATAACCTTCCGTCAGAAAATGTAAGAAAACGGATTGTTTCATTATTTAGCAGAAACATAAACCAAAATCTGATCCCTGTTGATACTGCCACTTCTGTGATTAGTATTTCCGGATTTATAGGCCAGCCCAAATATGCTAAGAAGGCGATGGGAGAACAATTTTTTTTCGTCAACGGACGATTTATGAAGCATCCGTTTTTTAACCGGGCTGTCCAACAGGCTTATGACCGAATTCTTCCACCAGACACATTTCCCTCCTATTTCCTCTACTTCGAAGTTGATCCATCAACTATTGACATCAATATTCATCCGACAAAAACAGAAATAAAATTTGAAGATGAAAGCACAGCATGGCATATCATTCATGCTGCTTTGCGCGAAGCAATGGGGAAATTTAATCTTATGCCATCTATTGATTTTGATCAGAACGGCTCTATTGATATTCCCATCGGTCTTGCTCCAGGTTCAATGTTTCCGGAACCTGAAATTAAGATCAACCGTAATTTTAATCCGTTTGAACAAGAACAGCATAAAGATCACGATTCTTCAGGAACACCATCATACCGCAGAGAGCAGAACCAAAATAACTGGCAGTCACTCTATACCGGTTTTGAGCGTGATGGTTTACAAAATGATCCACAGACTCTATCTCCGGCTGACAGTTGGGATGATTTAGATCAAAGTGCAGTTCAGCAGTCTTTTACGGATGACGAGATCGCAATAAGTGAAAATCATAATTTTCTTCAGGTTAAGAACAAATACATCCTTACTCCGGTTAAATCAGGTCTGATGGTGATTGACCAGCGGCGCGCTCATGAACGGATATTGTTTGAAAATTTCCTGAAAATAATAGACAATCACCTGGCAATCAGTCAGCGACAGTTGTTTCCTGCCAGGCTTGAATTAAACGCAGTCGACAAAGAAGTATTGATAGTTCTCAGCGAGGAACTCAAGGCATTGGGATTCGAAATTATTCAAACTGAAGAGAATGATTTTTTTATTGAAGGAGTGCCGGCTTTATTAAGTCATCTTAATTCAACCGATTTGGTTGAAAAGCTGATCGGGGATTTTAAACGCAGACCGGTGGATGTTAAGGAAGAGCTTAAAGAGCATATCGCATTGCTGCTTTCTCAATCATCGGCGATCAATTATGGCGTTTCATTAAAATCAGAGGAAATTTCGGATCTCTTTAATCATCTTTTTGCTTGTCGTACCCCCAATTTTTCTCCGTCCGGGAAAACCATTGTCTCTATTATTTCACTGTCGGATTTTGAAAAATTTCTGAAGTGAACAACAATCCGGTGCGATTCGTTATTTTTGCACTGTTAATAAGAACTATTTACGATGAATCAATATCAGTCATCCCCTTTTTCGATGCCTCCGGTTGTAAAAAACCTAATTCTAATCAATATCGTCATGTTGGTTGCAACCTGGGCTTTACGAAGTGCAGGAATTGATCTAAACGAAAAGCTAGGACTTTTTTATCCGGGATCAGAACATTTCAGGCCTTATCAATTTGTAACCCATCTGTTTATGCATGGGGATTTTTTTCATCTGCTGTTTAATATGTTCGCCTTGTATATGTTTGGTAAAGTGCTTGAAATGGTATGGGGTCCGCGACGATTTATAATCTATTTTTTTGTAACAGGATTGGGAGCTGCAGCGCTTCACTCTTTGGTTACTTACCTCGAAATATCTTCTCTTCAAAGGAGTGTTGCAGCTTTTGTCAATACTCCTTCACCGGAACTTTTGGCTGCTTTTGTCAAGTCGCATCTTGGCCATCCGGCTGCCTGGGTAGCAGATCTTGTGAATAACTGGGGTGATGCTCCCAATAATCCAGCCTACATTCAACAGTCGGTGGAATTGGTACAACGTGTTCTTCTGGAAAAAATTGATATTCCAACGGTAGGCGCTTCCGGAGCAGTGTTCGGCGTATTACTTGGTTTTGGGTACCTGTTCCCTAACACCGAATTGATGCTGCTCTTTCCTCCGGTTCCGATCAAAGCAAAGTATTTTGTGATGGGTTATGGAGCCATCGAATTATATATGGGCATAACTGAATCAAACAGCAGTGTAGCACACTTTGCGCATTTGGGAGGTATGCTCTTCGGATTTATTTTGCTGAAGTATTGGAGTAAGCACACTAATAAATTTTATTGATCTGATGGGAATTATTGATGAGATAAAACTTTCGTTTAAGAATGGCACCTATCTGACGAAGCTGATTTATATCAATATAGCGATATGGGTGCTGGTAAGGCTTATTTTCGTAGCCTATAAATTGAGTGGATCCGATGGTTCATTGATGCTTAGCTGGCTGGCTTTGCCGGCCTCTTTTGAGGTTTTATTCACGCGGCCATGGACTATTCTCACCTATATGTTTCTCCATTTTGAGTTGATGCATATTCTTTTTAATGTACTTTGGCTTTATTGGTTTGGTAAGATTTTTTTGGAATATCATAGTCAGCAAAAATTGCTGAGCCTCTATTTAATAGGTGGTTTCGCCGGAGGGCTGGCCTATATGCTGGCATACAATTTTATTCCTGTCTTTCGTCAGGCAATTCCTGACAGTCAGCTTCTTGGTGCTTCAGCATCGGTAATTGCAATCGTAATATCTATCGCCGTTTATGTGCCAAATCATTTGATTCACTTGGTTTTTATTGGTCCGGTGAAAATAAAATGGATTGCTTTTGTATCGGTTTTACTTTATGTAATTAACCTTTCAGGAGATAATGCCGGGGGAAATTTCGCCCATCTGGGAGGTGCATTATGGGGATGGATATATATGGCGCAATTGATGGCGGGACGTAATATTACCGGACGCTTTGACCGCATGACTGATACTTTTTTCTCCTGGTTCAGGATACGCAGAAAGTTGAAAATAAAATATAATTCGCCTAATCCTGATCACGTTTATAACAGAACCAAAATGAGTCAGCAAAACGAGATTAACCTCGTGTTAGATAAAATAGGTAAATCAGGTTATGACAGTCTGACATTTGAAGAGCGTGAGATTCTTTTTAAAATGGGCAGAAAAAAATGAGAAGGTGAGAGATTTTTTTTTAAAATTTGGTTTCGCACTGAATATCGGCGCCACAGTTCTGCTCCTGATCGCTTGTCTGGCTCCTTTTGTGTCACCCAATTTCTTTTGGCCAATTTCTTTTTTTGGACTCGCCTATCCCTATTTGCTGTTAATAAATTTTATTTTTGGCTTAATCTGGCTTTTACAACGCTCGAAAAAATTATTGTTGCCGCTGGCTGCATTATTAATAGGTTTTTTTAATTTTACGAATACCTTTCAGCTTTTACCGGCACTGGAATCGAAGCAGGCAGGGGTTAAGGTATTGAGCTACAATGTTAATTATTACGGATACGACTTCAGAAACCACAATAGAAATGCGCCGAAGATTTTAGAATATCTTAAATCTACAGGTGCCGAAATAATATGTATTCAGGAAGCAACCCTCCATAATTCAGGAAAGCTGAGTCCTCAGGCAATCAAGGAGGCCTTGCCCGAAATTAACCATTATCAGCTTGCGACAACCAGTACCTATGGTGGCTCCGTCACCTTCTCGAAATATCCAATAATTAATATGGGTGAGATCAGGTTTCCGGGAACTTCGAATCTTGTTATTTTCTCGGATCTGAAAATAAACAGCCGTCTGACAGTCAGGGTTTATAATTGTCATTTTCAATCTTATTCAATAGATCCTGAGGATCATGCAGCCTTAGATTCTCTGGGGACGGGATCCAACGGCAAACAGCTTGCGGAAGCCCGAAAAATCAGCTACAAATTAAAAACCGGTTTCCAGCTTCGGGCCATCCAGGCAAGAACAGTGGCATCGCACATTAAAAAATCTCCTTATCCGGTTATCGTATGCGGCGATTTCAATGATACTCCGGTTTCGTACACTTACCGCAAAGTCCGCGGGGAACTCAAAGATGCTTTTGTTGGTTCGGGATGGGGTATCTCAAATACTTATAACGGGAAATTGCCTTCTTTTAGAATTGATTATATTCTTTTTAATCAAAAATGGGCCGGTTCCGGCTACAAGCGCGACAGGGTTCCTTACTCCGATCATTTCCCTGTTCACAGTGAGATACTTATCGAGTAAGTGATTAATAAAAATACCCTCAGGGTTTTTAAAACCTTGAGGGTATTTTTATGGATCAAGTATTAATTAATTCCGAATCGGAAGGACTTACAATAACCCCTCGATCTTTGATGCAAGGATTGTTTTTGGAACTGCACCTACTTGTTTGTCGGCGACTTCTCCATTTTTGAAAAATAGAATGGTGGGAATATTCCGGATTCCAAATTTAGCGGCAGTCCCGGGATTCGTATCGACATCCATTTTTGCGACTACGGCTCTTCCTTCGTATTCGTCAGAAAGCTCTGCCACAAGTGGTCCGATCATTCTGCACGGTCCACACCACTCAGCCCAAAAGTCAACTAAGACCGGCTTTGCAGACTGAAGTACTATTTCATCAAAATTTGCATCTGTTACCTCTATTGCCATGACAATATATTTTAAATTGTTTAAAAAGTCAGAAATTTGAAAGAACAAATTTACGAATTAATTTATTGTAAAAGCGATATCAGGATTTTTTTGCAGATATGCTTTTAGTTCCTGCGTTAAACCAGTGCGTCTGATTCTGGAAAACAGGAGGAGTTTTATATTGGTTGTCTGGTCAAAAACCGTGAATCGTATGAGTGTTTTCCCCGGTGATTGAGCAAATTTTGAATCCAGTTCTTCAATCCATTCTGAGGACAGATATTCAGGCTCAATTTCAATTCGTAAACTCTCGGCTTTTTCCGCCAGCTCCTGTAATAATTCTATTTTACTCGCCTTGAATTCCAGCTGATCTCCTCCCTGCCATTTCGCAGCAACCTTCCCCCGGATAAGCAGAAATAATCCCTTTTTACAGAAATTTCCAAAGTTTACAAAATCATTTCCAAAGAACATTATTTTATATGAATCAGCATAGTCGGTAAGCGTCAGCGAAGCAAAAGGTTTACCGTTTTTTGTCAGTCCTTCCTGAGTGTCGGTTACGATTCCTGCAAAAGATAAGTCGCGGTTTTTTAAGGAATCTATTTCATTATTGAGATTGGATAAGTTAACATCCTTTGTGCAAAAGCTCCTGATTTCCAAAGCATAATCATCAAGCGGATGCGATGACAGATATATTCCGATCAGATTTTTTTCTTTCTCGAGCGCTACAATTTTAGGCCATTCAGGAACATTGGGTAACTGCGGCAATTTGATGTCTATTGTTTGTAATCCGCCAAACAGCGAAGCCATCGAGGATTGTTTTTCACTTTGAATACGGTTTCCGAATTTTATTAAGGCTTCAATAAATGTATTTCCATCTCCTGTATCACCGAAATACTGTGATCTGTAGATATTATCGAAGCTGTCGAAAGCTCCGGCCATAGCGAGCGCTTCAAGGTTTTTCTTATTAATTGTCTGTAGATTAACTCTTTCCACAAAATTGTAGATCGATTTAAAATCACCATTATTATCTCTTTCCTTAATGATGTCAGACACGGCGCCCGCTCCAACCCCTTTGATAGCCGAGAGTCCAAATCTAAGACCGCCGCTTTTATTGATGAAAAAATTAGATCGCGATTCGTTTACATCAGGTCCCATAACTGCCAGTCCCATATGTTTGCTCTCATCCATAAAAATAGAGATCTTGTCGGCATTTGTGAGGTTGCAGCTTAATACAGCAGCCATAAATTCCGAGGGATAATTAGCTTTTAGATATCCTGTCTGGTAGGAAATATAAGCGTAACAGACTGAGTGCGATTTATTGAAAGCATATTGAGCAAATTTTTCCCAGTCTTTCCATATTTTATCGATTACATTATCGGCTGTTTTCCCAACGATCTTACAACCATCAATAAATTTCGGGTTCGTTTTGCACCCTTCGGTGAATTTTGCTTTTAGTTTTTCCATCAAAGGGAGATTTTTTTTCCCCATTGCTTTACGTAACGAATCCGATTCCCCTCTTGTAAACTGACCTAATGCCCTTGATTGAAGCATAACCTGTTCCTGATAGACCGTGATTCCATAAGTGTCGGCTAAAAACTGCTCCATAATCGGATGATCGTAAACGATCTCTTCCCGACCCATTTTCCGATTTACATAATTGGGAATGTATTCCATAGGCCCGGGTCTGTAAAGGGCATTCATCGCCACAAGATCTTCAAAGCGGCCTGGTTGCAGTAACCTCAGCCATTTTTTCATCCCGGTCGATTCGAACTGGAAGATTGCGGTTGTATTTCCATTACTAAACAGCTCAAAGGTTTTTGGGTCGTCAAAAGGGATTTTATCAATGTCGAGAACAATTTTTCTTGAGAGTTGTATATTTTCCAGACATTCCTTGATGATTGAAAGGGTCTTTAATCCAAGAAGATCCATTTTAAGCAGCCCGATGGATTCAACAAAATGTCCATCGTATTGGGTTGTAAGCAGATCTTCATCCTTGGTGGGCATCAGTGGAATATGGTTGTCGAGCTTATCTCTTCCGATCAGAATCCCACAGGCGTGTACACCGAACTGGCGGATACATCCTTCCAGGGTCTCTGCAAACTTTAAAGTTTTTACGATCAGCGGATTGTCGGATCTTTTTTCGGCTTCAAGGGCCGGAACCTCCTGGTATGCTTTTGCAAGGGTGATTTTTGGCGTTTCAGGAACCATTTTAGCCAGTCTGTCTGCTTCGGAAAGCGGAAGTTTTAATACACGCGAGACGTCCCGGATAGCCATTTTTGCAGCCATTGTTCCAAAAGTGCAGATATGGGCCACATTTTCACGACTGTATTTTTCCTTTACCCAATCAAGAACCTTTTGGCGGCCGTCATCATCAAAATCAATATCGATATCGGGCATCGATATTCTGTCGGGATTAAGGAAACGTTCGAAGAGAAGATCATGCTTAATCGGATCCACATTGGTAATTCCGGTTGTGAATGCAACAACAGAACCTGCTGCCGACCCGCGTCCAGGTCCAACAATGACCTGCATTTTTCGGGCTGCCGCTATAAAATCCTGTACGATAAGAAAATAGCCCGGAAATCCCATGGACTTTATCGTTTCGAGCTCGAATTCAATCCGCTCATTTATTTCACTTGAAAGAGGCTGCTCATACCGTGTTAATGCACCCTGATAAACAAGATATGATAAATAATCGGATTCGAATTTCACCCTCAGTGCATTTTCGTATCCACCTGTTCTTTTGGCGATATCTTTGAATTCCTCAATTAATATTTCCTCAGGGTACTGCTTTCTGTACTCATCAATAGTTCCAAAGCTTTCAGGAATAGGGAATTCAGGCATAATCGGGTCTGAATCCAGATCATATAATTCAACTTTTTCGGCAATCTCCTGAGTGTTAATCAGTGTATTTGGCATATCACCAAATAATTGGTTCATCTCAGCAGTAGTCTTAAGCCATTCCTGTTTGGTGTAACGCATTCTCGACAGATCGTCCAGATCTTTTCCAGTATTCAGACAGATCAGCAAATCATGAGCATCAGCATCTTCTCCATTAGTAAAGTGACTGTCATTGGTGGCAATCACTTTTACTCCAAATTTTTCCCCGAGTCTTATAAGTTCCTTATTAACAATTACCTGGCTTTCATAGACGTCGGTAGGCAGAAGCGGATCAGTTGTTTGATGACGTTGTATTTCGAGATAGAAATCATCTCTGAAAACGTTTTTAAACCACAGAATGGCCTCTTCAGCGGCTGCCATATCTCCCTTTAGGATATACTGCGGGATCTCACCACCTATGCAAGCCGATGAAACTATTAATCCTTCGCTGTGTTTTTCGAGGAGGTTTTTGTCAATCCGGGGTTTATAATAGAATCCCTGAGTGTTGGCAACCGTGACCAATTTAAGCAGATTACGGTATCCTTTTTCATTTTTTGCAAGCAATATTAAGTGATCGCCTGACCGGTCTTCCTTTTCGCTTTTATCTTTGAAATGAATGCCACGTGAGGCAACATAAGTCTCAACACCAAGAATAGGTTTAATATCAAATTTTTTGCAAATTTCATGAAAGTCCTTGATGCCAAACATATTGCCGTGATCGGTTAGTGCCAGGGCTGTCATGCCATCCTGCTTCGCCTTTTTTACCAGATCAACAACAGCAGCGGCACCATCAAGGATTGAGTATTGGCTGTGGACATGTAAGTGAGTGAACGATACCATAGTTAAAAACCTCAGAATGAATGGAAAAATTAGTTTCCGGATGCATTAAGTCGCACGGTTAAAAATAGATAATTTAAACCGATTAGATAGCTGATGTTGATAACTATTGGATACTGAAAGGTAATGTATTGAAATTCGTTTATTTAACGCTGAATATCTTTTAGCTTTAATTAAGTCGAAATATTTTGGTTGGAAGAGAGAGAGGGCAATTAAAGTGTGATATCTTTGGTTGCCACGCTAACTGCCTGTAAATAAATATAATCAGTAGTTTCGAAAAGCAAACCATTTATAATGAAAGTAAAAGTTCCGGCACCATTGGAATTAAGGACAGAAACAGGGAATCCGTATCTCAGGCTTGGCTTTTGAGGAACACTTGCATCAGCAAATGCAGGCTGATACAACACTTGAGTCGTCCCTTTGATAACTTTTAGCTGGTAGGCATTTGTGGTGGCAATTGCGTCCCAATAAATATAAACCGAATCTCCGTTTGCAGATTTAGTCAACGAGGTGATATGGGCCGGTGCAAGGGTAGTAGAGGATAACGAATTGGTGTAGGATAATTCCTCACCGTCTTTATATTTCACTGCGTAGGTGTAGGCTCCAACCAAAGGAGGTGTTGCGGAGTATTCAGCATCAGCAGGCTCATTATAAAATGAATTTCCGTTATTCTGGGGATCAATTAGTTGCATAGATGTACCCGCCGGGGATTTCACACTTACACTAGACATGGTATTATACGAAAATACAGAATGTACAGCAGCATAAACAATTGTTCCTTGAGCATTCAACGTTGACTTTACAAAAACATCAGCTGAGGCATTATTGACAACTTTTGCTTTTTCGCATCCCTGCAAACCGAATATAATGAATGCACCCAAAACTAAAACATATAAATTTTTCATTGTTATCCTTTTAAATATTTATTGTACTATATAACGAACACCGCTTAAAAGTTAACTTACCCTACTTTTAAGCAAACGCAAAGTTAACTATTTTATTTTCTATAATTAAAAGGTTAAGCGGGGGCGTTAGGTTAAATATATCCCCAAAAGAGAAAAAAAGCGGCACTATTTTTTATCCCAATTAATATTGTATCTTTGTCGCTCATTTTTTAAACAAAATTTTTAACGTAAAACGTTATGTCAGTAAAGATTCGTTTGGCAAGGCATGGCCGTAAACAACATGCTTATTACCACATTGTGGTAGCGAACAGCAGGTCACCACGAGATGGTAGGTTTATTGAAAGGATTGGTTCTTACAATCCTAATACTAATCCTGCCACCATCGATCTTGACTTTGATAAAGCCATTGAATGGCTAACCAATGGCGCTCAGCCCACCGATACTTGTCGTACTATATTGTCGCACAAGGGGGTAATGATGAAAAAACACCTTCTCGAAGGTGTGAAAAAAGGAGCCTTTGATCTTGCTGAAGCCGAAGTTCGGTTTGGTGCATGGTTAAAAGAAAAAGAGAATGCGATTCAGTCTAAAAAAGATGGTCTCGCTGCAGGGTTTAACGAAGACATGAAAAAACGTCTTTTGGCTGAATCTAAAATTAATGAGACCCGGATTGCTGAAATAGCAAAGAAAAATGCTGCTTTCATGGCCGCTTCTATTGCAAAATCAACACCGCCGCCTGTAGCTGAGGTAGTTTCTGCTGAAGTTGAAGTAGCTGAAGTAGCTGT
>CAYHDA010000021.1:0-7742 GCA_964355145.1 uncultured Mariniphaga sp. | reverse complement strand
CGCCGCCTGTAGCTGAGGTAGTTTCTGCTGAAGTTGAAGTAGCTGAAGTAGCTGTTGCTGAAGTAGTTGTTGCTGAAGTAGCTGTAGCCGAAGTAGCTGTAGCCGAAGTGGTTGTTGCTGAAGTAGTTGTTGCTGAAGTAGTTGTTGCTGAAGTTGAAGTTGCTGAAGTGGCAAGTGAACCAACAGTTGAAGTTACCGAGGTTCCTGAAGCTGAAGCATCTGAACCAACAGCAGAAGCAGTTTAATACTGCAGTCTTTTTTGCCTGGTATTTTTCAGAAAAATTTACAAAGGGCGATGGTTATAACAACCGTCGCCCTTTTTTTTATATTTTTGTACTGATATGAACCAGATAAATAAGGATGAATGTGTCGAAGTCGGTTATGTACAAAAGCCGCATGGTCTCAAAGGAGAGATTATAGTTGCATTTGAACCGGAGTTCGGGGAAACTTTAGAAGAGATTGAACTTTTGTTCGTCGAAGTCGACGGGGGCCTGGTCCCTTTCTTTGTCGAAGATGAGGGAATGCGTTTCAAAACTGATGAAAGTGCAATTTGCAGACTCGAATTTATCGATTCTCTGAGCAAAGCAAAAGAACTGACCGGATGTAAAGTTTATGTATTTGATGATGCGGTAATTGATTCCGAAATACAGGAAGGTACTTCTGTTCTGATCGGCATGAAAGCTTTTGATGCGAAATTTGGTGAGATTGGGAGAGTAAGCCGTGTTGATGATTTTTCCGGAAATCTTGTAATAACAGTTGATCATCCAAGAGCTGAAGTGATGATTCCGCTTTCGGACGAGGTTATTGTTTCTGTTGATGAGGAAAAGAGGGAGATTCACCTGAGTTGTCCCAATGGATTAATTGAAATATACCTCGAATAATTTTTTTGCTGTTAATGCAACTTTTTGGCTCTTTAAACGTCTTTAAGAGACAATATCACGATTCCAGGTAATTATTTAATTCAAATAGTATGAAAACTAAATTTATTGCGCTGATTACTGTTCTGCTTATTGGTGGAATGCAGCCGGTTATTGCCCAGACAAGCCAGAAAAGGGAAGTCTCGGCCTTTACAGAAATTTCTTTGAAGATAGGGGCGAATATTCACCTGAAACAAGGCAGCACCCAATCGGTTGAGGTGAAGGCGAATGAAAACACACTGAGTAAATTAATTACAGAAGTGAAAGACAGGAAATTAGTTATCCGGTATCCAAGTGATTCCTGGTTCAGTAAATGGAATCCGGGTCCTGTCGAGATTAATATTACAATTCCTCAAATCGATGGTCTGGTTATTTCCGGATCCGGATCTGTTGTCTCAGATGAAAAAATTGAATCCAGAATACTAAATCTGACAATCAGCGGCAGTGGCGATATTAAACTGGCGAACCTCAGTGCAGAAAAGGTTACCGCAGTTATTTCCGGTTCCGGGAATATTACTATTTCCGGTAAACAGAACGCAGCTGATCTGAAAGCAACCATTTCAGGATCAGGCAATATTAAAGCTTCAGATTTTCCTGCGAATAATGTGGATGTAAAAATTGCAGGATCAGGCAATTGCAAGGTGAACTCAGTAAAAAATCTGGTTGCCAGATTGGCAGGTTCCGGAAATGTTATTTATCGTGGCAATCCATTAATTGATTCAGCAATTGCCGGTTCCGGTAGGTTAGTCGAAGAGAAATAGACCTGGCCGCAGCACAAAGGCTTTATTTTCTGATAATTTCGATCTGACCACTTACCCCGAGTTTAATGATCGCTGATGGATTCGATCTGGATAGATCGTCCTGGCGGTAGTTTACGGTATAGTCAACTGATTTTTTTATCTCATCGCTGATTTCAACAAAATTCAATGGTGATTTTTGGCCACTGATATTCGCCGAAGTTGAAACCACCGGTTTCCTGAATCTTTGGATCAACTGTTGCGTGAATGCTTCGTTGGTAATGCGGATTCCGACGCTTCCATCGTTAGCTAACAAGTTGAATGCAAGATTTTTGGCGCCTGGATAAATAATTGTCAGAGGACTCTCGGCTACCTCGATTAAATCCCACGCGATTTCCGGTACTTCCGTGATGTAGGAGTTCAGTAGATTGGGGTTCTCCATCAAAATAAGCATGCTTTTTGCGTCTTCGCGTTGCTTGATTTCGTAGATGCGTTTTACCGCAGCCGGGTTTGTTGCATCGCAACCCAGACCCCATATCGTATCGGTCGGATAAAGGATCACTCCACCGGAACGAAGCACTTCAATTGCCTTAACTATATCATCAACAAAACTGGTAGTCGTCATCTTTTGAGTTCAATGAAATGTTTATTTTCGAAAGGGCGGTAATTGAAAATTTTCTCAAACCAGTACAGTGTAAAATATCTGGCATTAAACTTCTTCTTTTTTGTGGAGAGTTTAGGATGCCAGTTTAGGTCATTAATACGCGCCTGCATCACTTTGGGATGATCTTCGCCGAATAGTTCCAGACTGTCGATTCCATCTTCATATTTAAACTCCTGCGATTCCTGCTCTATAGTTTTAATGTGTTTCGAATTGACCGACCAATATTGCTTGGATCCTTCGAGTTTATCTTTCATCAGTTTCGGAGGCCTCACCCAACCATAGTGATACATCGTCGCATTAATGAAAATACCGGTCAGTTTTTTAGCATTCTTCCATCTGAAACCCTGTGCATCATTCCACGACCTGATCTCTTTATTATTCTTGATTATACGGATTTCGCTCCTGTACCACCGCCTCGAATCTGCATAATAATCGTATGTGCCGTAAAAATGGGTGTAATGCATGATTAACCCATCAATTTCTTTAATATCCAGGTATTTTTTCATCGAATGTTCAATCTCCGGCAAATATTTCTCATGAACAACTTCGTCTCCCTGGATATAAAAACACCAATCGTATTCGTCAGGAATGGCGTCAAAAGCTTTATTGGTTTCAGAGGCAAGCACCCGTCCTTTTTCACGCAAGGCCGGATCCCAGATGGTATCTATGATCTCAATTTTGTCTGAATCTATCGACTCAATCAGTTCTCTGGTACCATCGTCACAATCGCCGACAGCAACTATGAATTTATCGCATACGGGCAATATTGACATAATCGCCTCAACTACAGGGTAGTCGAATTTCACTGCGTTTTTTACGAAACTAAATCCACATACTTTCATCCGTGAATAATTTGTTTTTAATCGGTCAGCTTGAAATCCAAAGTCAAATTCTGATCCGTAATGGTGTTAACCAAGCATGTTCGTTTGATTGTACTGTTGTAATCTCTTTACGACAACTCTATATTTTAAAACCGGTTATTCCGCTGAAATCAAGTGTCGCGAAATAATCATCCAGGGTCTCGGCTCTGCGAATCTGAACGACATCTCCATCTTCCCTAAGCAGCAACTCTGCCGAACGAAGTTTACCATTATAATTGAAACCCATCGAGTGTCCATGAGCTCCGGTGTCGTGGATCACAATGATGTCGCCTGAAGCCAATTTGGGCAATACCCTGTTAATGGCAAATTTGTCATTGTTTTCGCAAAGTGAACCTGTTACATCGTACATGATCTTTGTTGTGGAATCTTCTTTGCCGGGAACAGAAATGTGGTGATAGGAGCCATAAAGAGCCGGTCTCATTAAATCAGCCATACAGGAATCAAGACCGGCATATTTCTTATAAGTATTTTTAATGTGGAGCACTTTGCTGACCAGATATCCGTAAGGTCCTGTAATTGCACGACCCGATTCAAAGTAAAGCCTGAGCGGTTGCAAACCATTACCCGTAATATATTTTTCGTAATTCAACCTGATTCCTTCACTCATTTTCTCCAAATCCACCTCTTTTTGCTCGGGCTTGTATGGAATTCCAATTCCTCCGCCAAGGTTGGCAAATTCGAAATTGATATTTAATTTTTTTGAAAGATCAGCGATCAGCTCAAAAAGAATCTGTGCCGTACCGGCAAAATAGTCTGAGTCAAGTTCATTCGATGCAACCATAGTGTGTATCCCAAAGCGCTTTACCCCCTTGTCAATCAACATCTGATAGCCCTCAAAAAGCTGACTTCTTGTAAATCCATATTTTGCCTCTTCAGGATGCCCGATAATTGCATTGCCTTCTTTTAATGAGCCCGGATTATAACGGAAACAAACAAGCTCAGGAAGACCTACGTTTTCGTCAAGATATTGAATGTGAGCGATATCATCGAGATTTATAATCGCTCCTAATGAGATGGCTTTCTTATATTCTTCGGCCGGAGTGTCGTTTGAAGTAAACATAATCTCTTCCCCACGCATTCCAATCCTTTCAGCCAGCTCAAGTTCAGCGGTCGAACTGCAGTCTATTCCAAATCCTTCATTCCGAAGTATCTTCATCAGGTAAGGATTTGGGGCAGCTTTAATCGCATAATATTCTTTGAATCCTTTATTCCATGCGAATGCCTTCACAAATCTTTTGGCGTATGCTTTCATTCCTTTTTCATCGTAAATATGAAAAGGTGTTGGATACTTTTGGATGATTTTTTCTAATGCTTCTTTTGTAAAAGGAAGTTTCTTTTCAGTCATAAAATTTAAAAATTAAAGCGCTGCAAAATTAGAAAATTTATACAGATAATCCTCAGCAGGCTACCAATCCAACAAATTGAAAGGCACTAAAGTTTACAAATCGACTTTTCTTAACCGATTATTAATCTTTAATCTGCGACTAAATGGCAATTGCTGACCGATTAATTGCTGGTCAAAAGCTAAAATTTACCGCGGAAAGGTTTTAAATATCAGTTGTACGACCATATTTATTTTTTCTTCCCTGGTATCCGTACGTGGATTAACTAATCCTTCAGCAACTCCTTCCCAAATCATTTTCTTCTCCTGCACATCAATTAAATCAATAAACAATGTTCCTTCAATTGATTTGTCAATATCGACATAGGTATTTGATGAACCCCATCCACGCATATACATGAATGGACCGCCATATGAACTTGTATTGGCTGTTGCGGTATATTTCGTTCTTCCTTTAACAAAAGCATTGACCAGAACATCAGGTGAGTCTGAAATCTGAAAACCTTTTGCCTCCATTTCTTTGGTAATAGCATCTTTCAGTCTGCGCCGGTTTAAATCATTTAATGTCACTTTGTCAACCTCCTTACTGAAATTGAACGTTTTGTACTTTGAGAAGTCAACCTTGGTGTCGAAGTCCGTGCTTATCCTTATTCCTGTACAACCTGCAACAGCGAGAATAAGTATGACTGGTAAAATCAGTTTGTAAATATTAATTTTCATGGCTTTTGAATTTAAATTTGACATATTATTTGAATATAAAGTTATAACAATTTAGTTTGTTGCCGGTATTTTTATTTTTCTCTGTTGTTTTTCTTCTCATCAGACGAAACAGATCGTGAAGATTTTTTTTCACTTACTGCACTTCTTCGGGACTCAGTATTCGCCGCTCTTGTTTCGCGTCGTTCTGACCTGACCGATGTTTGTACTTTAGCTGCAGGAGTTGCTCTTCGTTCAGTAACCGAGGATCTGCTGGCAGGGGCTGCTTCCCGTCTCACCGGAGTGCTGCTTTTGTTAACCGACGATGGAGGTGCTTCTTTGCGTATGGATTCTCTCCTTGTTTCAGTGCCCTGACGGTTAACCGATCCTTCTGATCTTCTCGGACTGCCTGCATTATATTGTCTTCTTTCTGTGGTTGTTCCGGGAGTTTCGTTATTTGGACGAGCCATACTTCTGGAATTTACACCTGTACCTCGTGTCACTCCTTGTCTGGCAGCTGATGATCCCGAAGGTCTGTCAATCACACCTGAGCTTCTTCTAACGGAATTAGATTCTCTGATATTCGGCTGGCGCACTATGTTGGTTCCCCTTTGACGATCAATTTTTTGCAATGCAGAATTGTTCACTCTTGGATTATTGATAACGTGAGATTCGATAGACCGGTAGAATCCGTTATGAGGAAATGCCCTTGGTGATTCCCGGTACCTTTTCATATAATGATTGTCGTAAAAATTATAATAATTATACGATAGGTGAGGAAACAGATTTGGATGGTAATTGTAGTGCCAGTGCATAAAATGGAAGGAAGGCAGTCCGACAAAAATGATATTCCCAAAATGATTTCTGTAAAATCCCGTATGGTAATAAAGAGGACGAGGACGCCAATAGGGATCCGAATACCAGTATGGATATCCAAACCAGTAGGGATAACTATTGATCACTCTCACTTCTACAACAGGATCGTTTGAATATTCAATATATCTCACCTCATTCTTTTCTTTGGCGAATTTTTCTGAAGCTTTGAGCATTTCATTATAGGCCTGAGGATCATTTTGTATTTGATTTTTGTAAGATTCCATATCCTCTTTTTGATTTGCGGCCAGTTCCTTAGATGTCATTTCAAGACGACGTCGCACCCAATTAGGATCCTCGCGGTGTACTTCTCCAAGAAGTCTTGTAAACGACTTGTCATCAACAAGAACAGAAACAATTTCGGGATAGCCAAGGAGTACGTTCACACTTTCGCGGGTTTGCATTTTGTAAGGTTCGAGTGCTGCCTTGAACGCACGGTCGATTTCGCTGTTCAGCCTGTCAATACGCAGCAATACGTTATAATAGGAGCGGGTATAATTTTTAGCCGTTTCATGAATATCCTGTGGGTAATTAGCGACTATTTGAGCAACTTCAGCAGCTGAGGGCTTCCCTTTGCCAACAAGTTCCGATATCAGATTTGGGTAACGTGCCATCTCATAAAAGGCTGTCTGCGTATCCCTGTTATGGTTTGCGATTATTATTTTGAACTGCTCCTGAGACCTTTTTTGCAGCTCCTCCATCTTAGTCAGCAATTCGGGTGTCTGGGCAACAATAAGTACATGGCTTTGTATTTCTTTGTCGTAGCCCGCTATCGCATCCATTGTAGTGCGGTCATCATTAATCATTTCCAGAAGCGTGTTTTTGTTTTCTGACTGCGCTTGACATTGAAACGATAAAAACAGCATTCCACCCATTATCAACAAGGCGAACCTGCCTGCGATGGTTAAATGGTATTGTTTAAGAGTTTTCATGACCTTTACTTTAGTTTATACAATCAAATGCAAGCAAAAAGTCTGCCAAAGATGAAAGATTTATGGGTAATTAAACTTTATTTAAATAATTTGTTATTATCCGTTCGTAACAATAAATAATAGCCATAGATTTTCAGATTCTTTCCTTTATTGATCTTTCGCAGATCGGGCAGTATTTCTCCTGACTATTTTCGTAATTTTGGCGGATTGTTTGAAAAATATCGACTTTGGAACTTCAGGAGCTGCTAAAATATTATACGTCACATCCCTCGGTTGTCGGATTGCGCGAGAAGATTGCGCAATCAGGTGCTGTTCATATTCCCATAAAAGGATTGACAGGGTCGTCTTCGGCTGTGGTTGTGGCTGCTGCATACACGATCACTCCTTTTAGTACGGTTGTCGTACTTAACGACAGAGAAGATGCCGCGTATTTTTTCGATGATCTCACTGCACTGGGTCTCGAAGAGAAAATTCTGTTTTTTCCGTCCTCCTACCGGCGCAGTATAATTCACGAAAGAATCGAGAGTGAAAATATTATTTTTCGTACGGAAGTACTGAATAAGCTGGCGCTCAATGAAACCGGTTATCTGGTGATCACATATCCTGAAGCAATCATGGAAAAGGTGATATCCGGATCGGGACTTGAAAAACATACCCTTCACATTAAGAAAGGAGAGAAGCTCTCCATTTCATTTATCAA
>CAYHDA010000020.1:13985-25568 GCA_964355145.1 uncultured Mariniphaga sp. | reverse complement strand
TTAAGTAATAGGAATAAAATAATGTCGGCTTTTCACGCTGAATGCTAAAAAAAAACAATAATAAAAATCGCCACTAAGGCACAAAGGCACTAAAAAAGGCACCAAAAGTTGAACCTGATTTTTGGTTCTGCCAGTTGTCGGATTGGAGTTTTTCAGTCAGCTGACTGATGGTGGCAAAAAATTAATTTTCATGTGCTCAAAAATTTAAAAATAAAACACGACATCTAATTATTCGCACTACTTATTACCAACGGCAGGATATAAAATTAAGTTCATTCATTCATTCATTCATTCATCCCTTTTCCCAATTAAACCTTGCCGGTTGAAAAATATGAAAATCACTTAATTCAATTTTTAAATTGGTAATTTTACAAAAAAATTTATTTCAATTGCCGGATATTACTATCATTATCGTTAATTTCAGAGGATGGACCAAGCTTTCCCTTTGTCTTCATTCATTGAATGTTATAAAGGATGACAGGTTTTCTCATGAAGTAATTATTATCGATAATCACTCTGATGATGGTATGATTACGGGCTTTCAGCAATTATATCCGAAGTTCAAATTTATTGTGAATTCTGGCAACAACGGTTTTGCCAATGGCTGCAATCTGGGAGCAATAAACAGCCTGAGCCCATTTTTACTTTTCTTAAATCCGGATACTGTCGCGAACAGTGATGCAATCTTTGCGATGCTTTCTGAATTGCGGATCAGGAGAGCATATTCAATTGTTTCGTGCCGGCAAGTTAAATCAGATGGTTCAGAGGAACGCCCCTATGGAAAGTATTTATCTCCTTTCAACCTGACAGGGTGGCTTCGTGCTCTCAATAAAATGGCATTTTGGAGGGAAAAGGAACTATTCATTCAGACTGATGATTATATTTATCCCGATTGGGTATCCGGATCTGTTGTCATGATGAACAGAGAAAATTTCCATGCCTTAGGCGGGTGGGACGAAAGCTTTTGGATGTACTTCGAAGATGTTGATTTATGCAGAAGAGCAAGACATGCAAACGGCGAAATTGTTCTTCTCAAATCTGTTAGTGTAGAGCACAATCACGGTGGATCTTCGCGGATTAACAAAAAAGTTACTGCAATAACAAAATCTGAGGTGAATATCTCCCGACATATCTACATTTCAAAACACGAAACAGGCCTTAGGGCAGTCTATATGCACCTGTTTCTTATTGTGAATAACCTGATTCTGGGATTTCTTCCGGCGATTGCAGGAATTCCTTTCTTCTTCATTAAAAGTTTGAACACTCTCTCCCTAACCTATTTTCAATTATTATTGTCCTATTTCAATGTTCTCAAAAAAGGAACATGGGTAAGTAAACGGGCTCTTAATTTTGTAAAACCCAGCAGCCATTAGAATTATTAATCATTGAACATTGATAATTGATTATATCCCAATGCTCATACTAAAAATGAAATTGGTTCCGGCCTGAGGAAAATATCCATCCATCTTGTTCCTTTTCGATTCGTAATAATAGGAATAGACCCATGCATTACTCTCGTATCGTTTATTGAAAATATTATTAATCAGTAAATTAAATTTCAATGACGAAAAAAGATTTTGTTTTATGGTATAATCAATTTTCAGGTTGCTGATAAAATAGGCATCCAACTTTCTATCGCTGCTTGCTGTATTATCGATGAATTGGTTACCGACATAATTAGAAAGAAGTCCAATTTCTAAAGTATGGGAAGGTTTAAAAGTAATGATGCTGCTTGCTGTCAGCCCCGGAGAAAAAGCAAGATCAGTTTTTCCGATCTGATTACTTTTTAGTTCGCCATTATCCCAATCTTCAATATATTCTGTAAAATCATTGATCTTATTCCTGCTGATGGTCGCATTGATGTTCCAATTGAAATTCTTGTGGAATTTGATCCCTGCCATCAATTCAATACCAGTGCGATAGCTCTTCTCTACATTGGTCATTATGGCTGATCCTACATTATTGATCTGTCCGGTAAGAATCAATTGATTGTTATAGTGCATGTAATAAAGGTTGGTCCCCAGCAATAAGTTGGAAGATTTGAAAGTATATCCCATCTCAAGATCATTCATTGTCTCAAAAGCCGGCTGTTTGCCTGCCGGATCGGCATCCACAAAATTGTCACGGTTTGGTTCACGATTGGCCCGGCTTATGCTTAAATAAGCCTCTTGATTTACTCCCGGTGTATAAAACAGCCCAAACTTGGGATTGAAAAAATTATATTTGTGATCTTGCTTCAGTGTGCGCTGGTTCTCATCAGTCCCGTCTATTCCATAATTGATAAACCGGTATTGAAGATCTGCTGTCGCGTTCAGCTTCTCGGATAGCGTGTAGTTGTACCTTGCATAAAGATTTCGATCTTTTTTCAAGCCTGTGCCACGGTACCATTCATGATCTAAAATTGCATCGCCAGTGATTTTTGTCCAGATTACTTTCCCAAAATGGCGACCGTCATAAATATTTGTGCCGCCACCTAATGTTAATGAATTGTTCCCCTGTTTATAACTTAGCGAGAATATCATTCCATAAAAATCATTATCGAGCCACTTACGCCTGATCAGGTCGGTTTTGTCAATAGTAACACCATTAACGATTGGTTTTGCCAACTGATAATCGTCGTAGTTCTGGTCGGTTTCATACTGCTCGTAATAGCCACGCCCGTAGGTGTAAAACGCAGATGCATTGATATTTATAAATACGTTGAATTGATGTGAATAATGGAGCTGATAATGGTCCTGCCGATAATGATCCACCTGGTTTTTATAGGTGTACAGATTATAGGTTCTGTTATCCGAATTGATCATATTCTGAGTTTGCTCTGTAGTGTAAAGACCATGCGCCTCATATTGGTTCATTCCGGCGAGATCGTTGTTGAGCCTCACTGAAGGAACCCCGTTCCATGCCTGATAGGTCTGCTCAAATCCTGAGAACACAGTGGCTTTCAATATTGTATTTTCAGTAAAATAGCCACCGGACACCATCAAGGATTTCATATCTGAAGCCCCACGGTCAATAAATCCTGCAGATGTGATTTTCGAAAGTGAAGCGTCAAAGGCAAATTTTCCGTTGATCATGCCTGTGCCTGCAGTCAGATTATTTCGAAATGTGCTGAATGAGCCGGCTGAAGTGCTATAAACGGCACTCGCTTTGGGATTTAATTTGCTGGTTTGTAAATCGATGGTTGCTCCAAAGGCAGCCGCACCGTTAGTTGAGTTTCCAACACCCCGTTGAATTTGAATATTCTCGGCCGATGAGGCCAGATCGGGCATGTCGACAAAGTAAGTGCTGTGAGATTCTGCATCCGACATGGGTATTCCGTTAATTGTTACATTGATCCGGTTCATATCGGTACCTCTGATCCTAAAACCGGTATAGCCTATTCCGTTTCCGGCATCTGAAGTTGCCACAAACGAGGGGGTGTAATTAAGCAAATAAGGAATATCCTGCCCAATATTGGAATTTTGAATGGTCTCTTTCCCAATTGTTGTAAATGCCACAGGTGATTTTTGGCCGGCCCGCGATGCCGAGACCAGTACTTCTTCGGTCAAAATGGACGCAGGCTCCAATACTATCTTTATAGTCGTTGATTCATTGATTGTTAAATTTTTGCTGAAATTTTCATACCCGATGTAAGTTGTTTTCAGGGTATATTCCCCTTTTCGGAGGTTTGTGAACTTGAATTCTCCGTTGAGCCCCGTTGTAGTGGCATTAAAAGTATTACCCACCACGACATTGGCGCCAATTAAAGCTTCTCCTTTGTCATCTTTGACAATTCCTGTCAGTGAAAGTTGTGCGAAAACCATCGCAGAGAGCAACTGTAACGCAAAAAACAAACTTATTCCTTTCATTTCAAATACTTAAAGTAAATTATAAAATAAAAGGGCTTAATACGACAGATAGATTTTTCATTTTCCCTTTCCGGCATTACCCGGACAGGTTCGATGGGTTTGATCTCAGCCCGTTCTTTTCAGGCACCCCTTTATTATTTCACGACAAAGGTAGATAAAAAAGTTTTCTAATTGCGGAAATTGCTGAAAACGAAATAATTTTCCTAAACAAATATTTTTCAGTATTCGTACTGTTTACTGACAGTTGTTAACTTTGTGAATTAATAATCGGAGCATGACAATTGATAATTATCCATCTAAACTTCTGGAAAGTGCTGTAAATGAATTTTCTAAGCTTCCGGGAATTGGGAAGAAAACAGCATTGCGATTGGTTTTACATCTGCTCAAAAAAGAGATCGAAGAGGTCCGGCGATTCAGCAGAACTTTAACTGTTCTGCGTGAAGAGGTAAAACATTGCAGAATATGCCGTAATATTTCTGATACCGATCTGTGCAATATTTGCAGTAATCCCAAACGTGATCATCGCCTGGTTTGCGTAGTTGAAAATATCCGCGATGTTATGTCCATTGAAAATACGCAGCAATATCGTGGCATTTATCATGTGCTTGGAGGGATTATCTCTCCTATGGATGGGATTGGACCTGCTGATCTTGAAATTGATTCATTGATAGAACGGATTGGAAAAGGGGAAACCGATGAGGTGATCTTTGCTTTAAGTACCACAATGGAAGGTGACAGCACAAATTTTTATATCTTTAAAAAAATCAAAGGACTCAATGTTAAAATCACCACACTGGCGCGGGGGGTTTCGATCGGCGACGAGATTGAATATACCGATGAAGTTACCCTGGGTCGTTCAATCGTTAACAGGATGCTTTTCGAAAACTTTATTTGATTCTGCTGATGAAACACCCATGAATCTGCGCTTCGCAAACATGAACGAAGATAACACAGGTGTTCTCCCGATAAATCGGGACAGGCTATCAGGCAATTAAAAAACAAATTATCTTCTGATGAAAACGTATCTCTCCAACGATCTGGTCACTCTTAGAGCTATTGAACCTGAAGACATTGAATTGCTGCATGCCTGGGAAAACGACCCTGAAAACTGGGAAGTGAGTCATACCCTGGTTCCCTATTCAAAATATATTCTGGCCCTGTATATAAAGAATTCGGACCGGGATATTTACGAATCCAAACAATTACGTTTAATGATCGACACTACTGATGGGAAAACTATTGGCGCAATCGATCTTTTTGATTTTGAGCCTTTCCATTCAAGGGCAGGAATCGGAATATTGATCCATAATTATGAAGACCGGTCAAAAGGATTTGCCTCCGCAGCACTTGAACTCCTGATCGGCTATTGCTTTACAAAACTGAAAATTCATCAGTTGTATGCCAATATTCAAACAGAAAATATAAAAAGCATCAAACTGTTCGAAAAACATGGATTTAATATTTGCGGAACTAAAAAAGAATGGCTTCTGACCGATTCAGGCTGGGTTGATGAGGTGATGATGCAATTACTTGCCGTAGAAAAAATTTGACAATGAGTTCTTATTGTTATGTTCATTGATCATTGTTCATTGATCATTGTTCATTTATTTCCCTGTAATCCGGCATTTCAGCTAAAAAAGTATAGTTAAGCTGTTGCGGATCGAATCGGCAGCAATAATGATTAATACCGTTTGTAACAATGAGATAGCTGACTCTGAGTTCCAGATTATAGCGGGCAATCTGATCAAAGGTCTGCTGCGATATCTTCACCTCCGGCGCTTTACATTCCACAACGACAAGCGGATTTCCTGATTTTGAAAACAAAACAATATCGGTACGAAAATCATGCTGATTGATCCTCAATGAGCGCTCAACAGCTACCAATGCAGCAGGAAAATGCTTTTCTTCAGTAAGATAACGTGCGAAATTTTGGCGAACCCACTCTTCAGGCGTAAGTGAGACCCACCGACGGCGAAAAACGTCAAAAATCAGCTTTTTTTCAAGCTTTTCCTTGATCCGGAAAGAATAGTGAGGCAGATTAAGTAACATTGTTGATATTAAAATCACTCAAAACTAATTTTTATTTTCAATTGAACCAAAAATCTGCAAAAACCAGATATTTTTGCATAAAATCAGTATATGAAAACAAAAGAAGAGATTGTAAAAAACTGGCTGCCTCGCTATACCGGTAGAGCATTGGAAGATTTCACACAGCATATCATCCTCACAAATTTTCAGAATTACATCGAGAATTTCGCGGAAAAATTTGGTGTGCCGATCGTTGGAGAGGATAAGACCATGCCTAACGCGAGTGCCAATGGTATTACAATCATCAACTTTGGGATGGGAAGTCCCAATGCAGCCACAATTATGGATCTTCTGAGTGCAATAATGCCTGAAGCTGTGCTCTTTTTAGGAAAATGCGGAGGGTTGAAGCGAAAAAGTGAACTCGGTAATCTGATTCTTCCAATCGCGGCTATACGCAGCGACGGTACTTCAAACGATTATCTTCCTCCAGAAGTTCCCGCGTTGCCGGCATTTAGTCTTCAAAGGGCTGTCTCTTCCACCATTCGTGACCTCGGTCTTGATTATTGGACCGGCACCGTTTTTACAACCAATAAGCGAGTGTGGGAATATGACGAACGATTCAAGAAATACCTGGCCAAGACCAGAGCTATGGCCATCGATATGGAAACTGCAACGATATTCACTGTAGGTTTTTATAACCAGATACCAACCGGAGCTTTATTACTGGTGTCAGATCAGCCTATGATTTCGACAGGAGTTAAAACAGCTGCCAGCGACCAGGAAGTGACCCGTAAATATGTGAACCGGCACCTCGAAATAGGTATCGAAGCCTTAACGGAGATTATTAATCAGGGCAGGTCTGTTAAGCACCTGAAATTTTAGTCAAAATGGATTACAACCAGATAATTACTGATCTTAAAAATAAAAATTATTCGCCGGTCTACTTTCTGGAAGGGGATGAGCCCTATTTCATGGATCAGATAAGTAATTTTATTCTCGAACATGTGCTTACCGAGGATGAAAAGGGGTTTAATCAAACAATTTTGTATGGTAAAGACCTTAGCATAGATGCCATCATGACCGCCGCGAAACGATTTCCGATGATGGCTGAGCGACAAGTTGTTGCCATCCGTGAGGCTCAGAATATCAAGAATATCGAAGTACTTGTGTCCTATGCGGAGAATCCTATGCGCTCGACCATTCTTGTGATAAGTTACAAGTACAAGACAATCGATAAACGGAAGAAACTGTATAAGGCAATTCAGAAAAGTGGTATATATTTTGAGTCCAAATCATTGTATGACAGCAATATTCCGGCTTGGATCGCAAAATATTTAAAAGAAAAAAATCTGGGCATTGATCCCCGCGCTGCCCAAATGATCACCGATTTCGTTGGAAGTGACCTGCAACGAATTGTTAATGAGCTTGAAAAAGTAATCATCTCATTAGTCCCAGGAACCAGTATACTGCCTGAAGACGTGGAGAAAAATATCGGAATCAGCAAAGATTTTAATGCTTTCGAACTTCAAAAAGCACTCGGCAAAAAAGATATTCTTAAATCAAACAGGATTATCAATTATTTCATCGATAACGAGAAACAAAATCCGATGCCTGTAATTATGGGTATGCTGGTCAACTATTTCCGGAAAATCCTTATTTACCATGCACTGGAAAATAAATCCGACCGATCGGCAATGGCTCAAAAGCTGGGCGTAAATCCTTTTTTCCTAAACGATTATATTGATGCTGCCCGCAGCTTCAGTCTGGATAAAGCTGTCAATATCATTTCAATGATGCGGGAATACGACCTGCGCTCAAAAGGTGCCCGGGGCGGGAGTACCGGCAATGGCGATCTCCTGCGTGAACTTATTTATAATATTTTACATTAATAAAAGATGGGAACGATTACAATAATGCTGATTCTGATTATTTCGTTAGTCTCAGCCTATTCATTTTCGCAACACGCGACTATGGCACAATTCCAGTTTAATGCCTTTCAGATTTATCATCGCAAACAGTATTACCGTATAATTTCTCACGCTCTTGTTCATGCCAACTGGGAACACTTGATTGTCAACATGATTGTGCTTTATTCGTTCGGCACTTTAGTTGAACGCTATTTTGGCATGTATTTTGGCAGTATTGGCACCTATTATTACCTGTTTCTTTTCTTTGGATCGGTTGTCTTTTCAACGCTTTGGTCCCTAATTAAACAGAAAGATAATCCTTATTACAATGCAGTTGGCGCTTCAGGTGCCGTTTCTGCAATTCTGTTTACTGCCATATTTTTCGATCCCTGGAACCCCATCTATTTCTTTGGTATTTTACCAATTCCGGGAATCATTTTTGGTGGATTATACCTCTATTATTCGTACTACATGAGTAATAAAAAATTGGATAATATTGGTCATGATGCCCATTTTCTCGGCGCAATCTTCGGGTTTTTTCTGCCGGTTATTTTAAGGCCATCTTTATTGATGGGTTTCCTTGAATTGCTTTTCGGCCGCATGATGCAGTAAACTTGTCTGGTCAACGGTATAATTTAATAAAGGCAAAATGTACACAGGAAAATGAAAGGCGGATATATCCTTTATAATGGTAAGTTTCACCGCGAAAATGAACAATTATTCACGGGGGCTGATCTTTACAGACTAAATTCCGGAATCAGGGAGTCTTTTAGAACTGAGAACAACCTGGTGATGTTTGCCGGTGATAATTTTAATTATCTTGTCAATTCTTTGTTGTCCATTGGGTTGCCTGTTCCGTCCGACTGGAATTTACCCCGTTTCATCAGTGATGTATCCAGATTATTGAATAAGAACCACTATTTTTTAGCCACAAAGACAATGATCCACTTCATCCCGGGCATTTCGGGAACCGAATATGTTATGTCTGCCAAAGCTGTCGACGCCGGGTTCTATCCCGTGAACGAAAGTAGTCTGCTGATTGATTTTTATACCGAGGGAGCCAAGGCCCCTTCGGCACTTCATTCATACGAACCATCAAGCCGGAGTTTATGGGCAGCAGCTGCACGGGCATCAATTTCGCTGTCAAAGCACAATTTAATCATTTCGAACAGCAACGGTTTCGCCTGCGAATCGATCGGAGGGACATTTGGATATTTGAGCGGCGAAACCGCCGTTTTTCCGGGCCCGGATTCTCAGGGCTATTGCCCTCCTATTCTGGGAGTCGTAATGGAATGCACTGAGAAGTGTGGTTATAAAGTCATTGAAAATTCAACAATAAGTCATGGCGATTTGCTGAATGCCGATGAATTATTTTTGATTGATAATTATCTGGGAATTCATCCTGTTCTGGGACTGGAAAGCCGGAGGTACTACAAAACGTCAACTGCTTTTATCATTCAGAAATTAAGCGAATTAGCCAGATCGGAACATCCTTCTGTTTAGAATTCTGAAATAAAATTTAATGAAAAAAATAAATACATTACTAAGATTGAATAACTCCCGTTATTCCAAATGGTTAAGAAAATTTGGCCTGGTAAGTTTTCTCTTCTTTCTTTTTAAGGGCCTCGCATGGCTGACTGTCAGCTATTTGATTTTAAGATAATGTCGGTTGGTATCATTCTTTATAATAAAAGACCGGGTTCCGCATATTCTTTGTCATAAGATCCATACCGCTGGCTTGTCATGCATAGTAGTGGCCGATCCACAATAGCGGTTAGACATTGAATTTAATGAATGGTATTTTGTTCTGAACTAAAATCAGATAAAATTCCTCAAAATGAATAAAAAATATATCCTTCCTGTTTTCGTCCTTTGGTTAAGTGCTGTTTCAGACCGAATTTTTGCGCAGAAAAACTATGAAATTCAGATTTGAAAATTGTTTTTCATATCAATAAAAAAATAGATCCCGGAGCCGAATATTACGGTTCTACCTGCCCTTTTTTGAAGTGTCATCATTCCAAAATCAGGAACATGCTATTTATGCAGCACCTGATCTGGATTTGCACCCCGACTGGGAATTTAATTTAGGAGCAGGATGGGGAATAACAAAAGCTACTGACGGATTTATAATAAGGCTAATATTAGGTCATTGTCGGCCAAAATAAGATCAACCTGGAAATTGCATCTGCCCTTTATTTTTTGTAAAATTGTAATTGTAAAGCCGTTTTGAAAGTGCATTTCACTCAGAATAATTTTCAAGATACAGACATGAACGGATACGAAATAATTTCCTTTGGTATTTTGAGTTTTCCGGTAATAATTTTATCGTGGCGTACTTTATTTAGTGTCAAATCTCATGGCTTCTATCGGTTCTTCAGTTGGGAATGTATTATTTGGATTTTTATCACAAACGTCGGATATTGGTTTATTAATCCCTTTAGCATCCTACAGATAATTTCATGGATTTTCCTGTTCCTCTCTGTTTATCTGGTTGTTGCAGGAAGTATTCTTCTGAAAAAAGAGGGTAAGCCAAATAAGAACAGGAATGAAAATGGGCTGTTCCAATTTGAAAAAACTTCCAGGTTAGTAGATTCCGGCGTCTATCGGTACATAAGGCATCCGCTTTATTCTTCTTTGATTTTTAGTTTGAATTAGGATCCTGAGGGAAATTCTGCCATGTTTCGTAATGCCCGCCCGCATTTTTAACACTTTCAAGCCAAAAATTCTGGTTGCATTTCATGATTTCTTCCACGTTGCCTTCGGCTATCAGCCACGAGTTTTCTGTAATCTCCATCTCAAGCTGTCCGGCACTCCATCCCGAGTAACCAATAAAAAATCGAAACTGATCAGCACCGGCTTTTCCGGTCATAATTGCCACTTTTAATTCTTCAAAATCACCTCCCCAGAATAAATTGTCTTTTATTCGTATGCTGCCTTTAATCAGGTCTCCTAACGTATGAATATAAAATAGATTATCATCGCTGACCGGACCACCTGCATACACTTCCGGATTAGTTGACGGGAAATCGGAAAATAACTCGTCGATGCGGGTTTTAATGGGTTTGTTAAGGATAAAACCAACCGCTCCGGTGTCGGAGTAATCAACCAATAGTACGGCAGAACGACTGAAATAGTTTCCGGGCAGGAAGGGTTCCGACAACATAATTCTTCCTTTGAGCGGAGAAATCTTACTGTGAATTTTAAAAAAATCGAAATCTACTTTCATCAGAAGATAATTTATTTTTTCTCAATAATCAAGAATATATCCTCGTTCTTTTTCTTCATTAGGAATTGCTCCCTTGCAAATTTTTCGAGATTTTTAGAACTGGTTTTGAGTTCATTCAGCCGTTCAGTATCTTCCATTATCTTTTCTTTATAATAGCTGCTTTCGACCCTGTATTTTTTTAATTTATTTAAGTTTTGACGAAGAAAAAGAATGTTGTGGTCATCGAGAAAGATCATCCAAACACTAAAAACCAAAAATGCAAACAGGTATTTGTTTGTTAAGGTGTTAAATAGCGCTTTTGGAAGAATCGGTTTCATCTGGAATCCGGATATTTAAATACAATACAAATTAACTGAATCCTCTTCACAATAAAAAGAAGAACACGATTAATGTTGTAATCAGCCAATAAAATAACAATTGGAAAATTTGAAAATTTTGCAATCTGACAATTCTGTAATGCGCTAATTAGCACATATTCAATGTTATATCAAATTGTGACAATTCGTCATTGACAATTGTTCATTGACCATTGTTCATTGAACATTGATAAATTGACCATTATTCATTGACCATT
>CAYHDA010000020.1:3765-13885 GCA_964355145.1 uncultured Mariniphaga sp. | reverse complement strand
CATTGATCCTTCTTTATCGTTGTTCATTAACCTTTAGTCGTTGTCTGGTAAAAAATTAGGATACATAAAATCTGTAGCCGGGATAAAAGTTTCTTTTATAGTGCGTATTGAAACCCAACGAAGCATATTGAAAACTGACCCTGCTTTATCGTTGGTTCCTGAACCTCTTGCTCCCCCAAATGGCTGCTGTCCTACAACAGCACCTGTAGGTTTATCGTTGATATAGAAATTTCCCGCAGCATTGCTCAGCCGCTTGGTCATTCGTTCGATGGAATAGCGGTTTTGTGAAAAGATTGCACCTGTGAGCGCGTATGCTGAGGTGGTGTCCACAAGCGTCAGTGTCTCTTCTATTTTTGAATCATCGTAAACATAAATTGTGACAACAGGGCCGAAGAGCTCCTCCTTCATTGTAATATAGTCCGCTTTTTTTGCCAGAATCACAGTCGGCTCAATAAAATATCCAATACTTTTATCACAACTGCCGCCATAAATTATCTCAGCATCTTTATCATTGCGGGCTCTGTCGATGAACCCTTTTAATTTATCGAATGATGCTTCATCGATGACCGCATTAATAAAGTTGGTAAAATCTTCGGAGGGACCCATTTTAAGTCTTTGCAGCTGCGATACAGCTGCTTCCCATGTTTCATTCCAGATGGAAACCGGCACATAAACGCGGGAGGCCGCTGAGCACTTTTGACCCTGATATTCGAAAGCTCCACGAACAATTGCAGTAGCCAGTGCTTTTTTGTCAGCCGTAGGATCTGCAAAAATAAAATCTTTGCCTCCGGTTTCGCCAACAATCCGGGGATAGGATTTAAACTTACTGATATTCTCTCCGATCGTTTTCCAGATATCCTGAAATACACCGGTAGATCCGGTAAAGTGGATCCCCGCAAAATCGGGATGTTTGAAGATGACTTCTCCGGCTGCAGGTCCGGAGACATAAACGAGATTGATAACTCCGGCAGGGAGTCCGGCCTCTATTAAAATTTCCATTATAACTGCCGCGGAATAAACAGCGGTTTTTGCAGGTTTCCAGACACAAACATTACCCATCATGACTGGTGCAACCGGTAAATTGCCGGCAATTGAGGTGAAATTAAAGGGCGTTAAAGCAAAGACAAATCCTTCGAGCGGACGAAATTCGTTATAATTCCACATTCCCGGGTTAGATTCAGGCTGCATCTCATAAATTTGAGTCATACACCTCACGCCATACCGGTAAAAATCAGCAAGTTCGCAGGCTGCATCAATCTCAGCCTGATAGGCATTTTTCGATTGCCCCAGCATCGTAGCTGCATTAAGCCTGGCACGGTAAGGTCCTGCCAACAAGTCGGCTGCCTTTAAAAATATTGCTGCCCGGTGTTGCCAGCCTAAATCAGCCCATGCCGATTTGGCAGCCAATGCTGCGTCAATTGCCTGATTAACATGCGATTCATCACCCTGATAAAAATAACCCAACAGGTGTTTTAAGTCGTGGGGAGGATGTATTTCAATTTTTCTGGAACTTGTTATTTCTTTTCCACCGATGTACATGGGCAATTCAATGACTTTCGAGCGAAGCTCTGTAATCATGGATTTCAGTTCTTTTCTTTCAGATGAGCCTGGTAAATAGCTCTTTACCGGTTCATTTTTCGGGATTGGCACATTGAAAAAACCTTTGGACATAACGATAATATTAAGTTATTAAACAGTATATCACCAATTTTGATCCGTGATATTTCTACCGCAAAACTATTGGTTCACAATGACAATTTTGCTAATAAATATCAGTTTTTACATTTTTGGGCAAATTGACTGAAAGAACTTAATTAAATATTTATCGCTAAATTCCTTCATGGAATTATCTGGCATTATTAAAGATATGTGTGGGTAGTATCCGCAAAAATTCAACCTGTCAACACCAGATTATCGTATATGCAAACGAAGCGACTGATGGTACCTTGGAGTGGCTTAAGGATAACAGAATCAGCTACACCTATTCGGGTAAAAATACTGGTGTTTGCTATGGCTTTAATGCTCCTGCCTCCCTGGCTGCGGCTGATTATAATTTTGGAAGAACTGCTGATGAATTCAGTCCCGGGATGTATTCGGATCCCGATTTCATGATGAAACTCTGGCATTTGGGGACCCGCTATTTCAAAGGTGTATCACGTAGCAGAGGTTATCATTTCCTTTCTGCAAACACAAGGCGGGTAAAGAAGAATAACGGCAACAAGCAATTTCTCCTTAAATGGGGCACTAGCAGCTCTACCTTTTTTAAGTTTTATCTTAGAATAGGTACTCCATTTGAAGGAAAACTTGCAGAGCCGAAAAAGACTTTCAAATTCCGGCTTATTCTTATCAAAGACAAACTAAAAAGAATAATCGCTAATTGATCATTCTTTTATTTTTCTTCGGATTAGCCGATAATAGACCGAAAACCTCCTTCAGTAAGAATGAATTCCTTATCATCTTTGATACAAAACCCCTTTTTTTCATTTTTGTTCAGGCAATCGCTGGCATTTATCAGCTTATCGATGTGAGAAGCCTTTAATGATTTAGATACCATTGAAGTAGAGAATTTGTCTGCTCCCTGCGTATGCAGATAGACTGCAGTAGCCAAAAATTTCTTCACCTGATTTTTATCGGCATTTTTTTCTTTAAGGAATGCAAATAACGGATCACTTGAAGAATTGTTGACTTCCGAATTATTCGTTGATTTTAATTTGCCTCCTTGATTGCTGGTATCTCTTTTTTGATCCGCAGAACCTTTTGAATTTGAAACCCCGTTAACCAGGCCATTTCCCGGCGTAAGTTTAATCTTTTCCAATTTTACAAACGATTCAGATTTGTATAACCCAGGAATACGGTCAAGTATTTGATTTAATTGGGCCTCTACCCAATTCTTGTCACCTTCGCATGCGAAGTGAAGATTTTCAAAAGAAAAATCAATTTTTGATTCAGCCATCTCGAGAATTTTTTTCTAAAATTATGAACTCTAAAATTAAAATAATTTTAGATACTATAAAATGATTATATTCATAAAATATAATTAATTATTATCCATTTCTTTTAGAATTTTATCAATCTCCTGCTCAGTATTGTGAAGTTTCTCTTTGCACAAGGTGACCAGCTGAGCAACTCTTTTCACTTTATCTGAGAGTTCATCTACATCTAATTCGTTGTTTTCCAGTTGCTTTAGTATTTCTTCGACTTCTGTAATGGCGTCTTTGTAGGATATGTTTTTTTTGCTCATGTTCATTTTAATTTTCTTTTTTTATTGTTTTTACTTCACTGGTTATATTTCCTTTAAACAGTCTTGTTATGATAAGCGCGTTATTTTCGAGTAAATCCGGGTTTTTTAAAGCGCGTCCATTATAAGTAGTGATCGAATAACCTCTTGCGAGGATTATATTCGGATCGGTAAGTGACGCTTTTTGTTGTGCCATATCAAGATAATGCCTGCTGTCAGCGATAATTTTCTTGAATTCATGGCGTACAATTTCCTCACGTTTTTCTAATTGAACAACCTTGTGCTGTATGGTTTTTTTAACTATATTATCTAATTTCCAGATTGTTTGATTTAGAATACTGTTTACCCTTAGAAATTTTTCACGCATAACAGGGGCTAATCGCCGTGTGAAATTTTCAATACTGTTCTTTTTTTCCTGAATTATTTCCTCAATTCTTCCCAAAAACCGATTACTTAAATCATCCATGTGCATATCGAACTGTGTTACACCACTTATCAGAAATTCAGCAACTGCAGTTGGCGTTTTAAGTCGGGTATGAGCCACAAGATCAACGATCGAATCATCTTTTTCATGGCCAATTCCCGTTATGACCGGCAATGGAAACTGAGTGATATAATAGGCTAGATTATAATTATCAAAACAACTGAGATCTGCCTGTGAGCCTCCCCCCCTGATAATTACTACTGCATCGAAAAATCTCTCGTAAAGAAATATTTGTTCAAGAGCATTAATAATAGATTCTTCAGTTTCATTTCCCTGCATGATTGCTGGAAACAGCTTGATATGAAAATGATATCCCGCCGGATTATTTATCAATTGATCGATGAAATCCTGATAGCCGGCTGCCGTTGGTGACGAGATAACAGCGATTTTTTGAGGGACCAATGGAAGTAAAAGTTCTTTATTCATCTCTGCAACACCTTCTGCATGCAACCGGGCAATAATATCGCGCCGTCGCCGGGCCATATCTCCCAAAGTATAGGTTGGATCAATATCCCGGATATTCAGGCTGTAACCATATAATTCATGAAATTCAACAGATACGCTTACCAAAACTTTTAAACCTTCGGTTAACTGCTGTCCGGTTGTCGTTTCGAAGTAAGGGCGCAGCATCCTGTATGAGTAGGACCAGATAGTCGCTTTTGCCTGAGCCACTATAGTATCTCCATTTTCATCTTTCTCAATTAATACAAGGTAACAATGTCCGTTCCGGTTTAATTTTAATTCGGAAATTTCCCCGATTACCCATATTGGCGCTGTAAAGGCCTCGCCAATGGCTTTTTTAACCAAGCCGTTTAACTCCGATAGTTTAAGTTGCTCATTCATGATCTCCAAAGTTAAACATTGATAATCATTTTGTAGTTTTACAGTTCACTATTTTACTTGTTTTTACTTTTTTTTTGAAAACAGTTAATTTAGATTTAATGACAACAACACAAATGAAAAGGGAAAATAGAGGTGGGTTAAAAACACGGATAGTTCGGATTACTTTGATTTTATGGCCTTTTATCCTTGCTGCACTCGTTTTTGGAAGTGTCCGTTTTGCCGTTCACCATTCCCGGCTCGTAGAATTTTATTACTCTGCAGGTATTTATCCATCAATAGCAAAAGCATTCTCTGGTCTGAGCAATTGGTTTCCTTTCTCTTTATGGGATACTTTCTGGGCGGTTTTTGTATTATTTATAATTACAGGATTTATTCTGGTGATTTTTCGAAAAATGAAATTAAGCAGCTATGCGCTGCGTGTGATTCAGTTATTGGCTGTACTTTATGCTTTCTTCTACCTCGTATGGGGATTTAATTATTTCAGACCAAAAATTGAAATACGCACCGGATGGGAGAGTTCACAAGCTAATGAAAAATTTTTCAGAGCGATTTTTGATTCAATTATTGTCCATACAAATTTGAACTATACTTCAATTACACCTTCTGATTATTTAGCAGTTGACAATTTGATTGAGGAATCGTATGCTAAAAACAGCGTGGAATTGGGAATTCCATATCCTAATGGCACCCGACGACCTAAAACTATGCTTTTCAGTTCTTTTTTTGCAAAGTCCGGTGTAAGCGGTTATTTCGGACCATTTTTCAATGAAATTCATTTGAATTACTACCTTCTTCCGATGGAGTATCCCTATGTTCTCGCACACGAGAAGGCGCACCAGTTCGGTATTACCAACGAAGCCGAGGCTAACCTGGCAGCGTTCATCGTTTGCATTACTTCAGGTGACCGTCGTCTGCAGTATTCAGGTTATGTGAACTTATTGGTTTATTTTATCTCTGATGCAGTGCGCATTAAAGATGTAAAGGATTTTATCAGAAAGATCGATAAACCGGTAATACATGATTTGAGATTTCAGCGTACTCACTGGCACGGATTGCAAAATAAAATGCTCGATCAGGTGCAGACTGCTGCCAACAATGCTTACCTAAAGACAAATAATATTGAGGAAGGAGTGAAAAATTACAATCAGGTGGTGTCATTGGTTATCGGCTGGTACCACAACAAAATCCAGAGCAACCTTAAGAATAATTAATTTATAATTACCTAATGCGATTGTAATGTCTGACAGAAATGAAAAATTTTATTCCCATTTGAGGAATTATTTTCTGCTTGTGATGCTTGCCGTTTTTCCGGTAATTGCTGCTCTTGCTGCTCCGCAACGGGGTCCGGCGCCTCTTGGGAATGCCATTTATCGCGGGAATATCCGATCTGTACAATTTTTTCGCGAAGGTTGGGAATTTTCGCAACCTGTTATCGATTTAGGTTCCGATCAGCACCTGCTCCTGAAATTTGATGAATTATCGGATGGCGTTACAAATTTTTATTATACTATAACTCATTGTGATTCAGAGTGGCAGCCTTCGCGTCTTGTTCAGTCGGAATATATGGAAGGTTTTTTTGAAAATCCAATAAACGATTATGCCGCATCCGTTAATACAACGGTAAGATATACCAATTATCTGTTGTCACTCCCAAATGACCAGGTTCGGTTTAAGCTGTCGGGGAATTATCTGCTCTCTGTTTTCGAAGAAGGCAAACGCGATGCTCCTGTCCTGACACGTCGTTATTATGTTGTCGAGCCTTTGACAGAGATTCGGGGAGATGTTAAAAAATCAGCGTTTGAAGGATACAAAGGACGTGATCAGGAAATTGGCTTTACAGTTGATTACGCCCGCATTAGTTTGCAGGATCCCCGAACGGAAATTAAGGTAGTTCTGACGCAGAATTCACGAACCGACAATAGCCTGAGGAATCTCAAGCCATTATTTGTTCGGGAAAATCAATTGAGCTATGATTTAAGCAGGGAGAATGTTTTTCCAGGGGGAAACGAATTTAGAAATTTTGACACCAAAAATATTCGGATAAATGGGTTGGGAGTAGCAAATATTGAGTTTGTTAATCCTTTGTATCATGTCACTTTGCGAACTGATCAGCTGCGCAGAGAGGGTGGTTATCGCTCAGAGAGCGACTTGAACGGACGATATCTGATTAAAAACGACCGGGTCACTGATTCCGATCTTGAGTCGGATTATATTCAGGTTCATTTTTCTCTCGAAACAAATGAACCTTTGCTTGGAGGCTCAATCTATATATTTGGTGGTTTAGCTGACTGGCATTGTCTTCCGGTAAATAAAATGACCTGGAATTACGAGTTAAAACTTTATGAAGCATCCTTACTGCTCAAGCAAGGTTTCTATGATTACCAATATGTATATGTTCAGAATGGAACCAATAATATCGATAACACCTTACTCGAAGGAAGTCATGTGGAAACTGAAAACGACTATCAGATTTTTGTCTATCATCACGGTTTCTCATCACGATACGACAAGCTGATCGGATATCGTACCATTAATTCAGTTAAGAGATAGGCAAAAAAAACCGTTTCGGCAGATCTTTCTTCGCTGCATTTCACCTACTTGTTAATCAATCTCTTTATTTTTGCTTTTCAGAGTACTCTTTTTTGCATTGACCGGTGAAATTACGTTTTCACCTGTCTTGGCTTCCAATTCAATGCGTGCATTACGGGCAATTTCGCCCCCTTGTTTGGCAACTTGTGAATGTTCGTCAAACGATTCAGGATTAGCTGTTTCAGAAATGCGTTTGGTAGAAAGCTCTGCAAGCATATTCAAAACCAATTCCGTGTTGGTCATATTATCGCGAAGGTTTTCTTTAAACCTTTGAATTGCTTGTATTCTTTGGTTGATTTATCTGCCCAGGTTTTATAAATAATATCGGTGAGTATGGCAAACTGTACGCCCTCCTCCAAGCCTCTCAATTTCCATTCATCGGTCAGTTCTTTCCGGATTTCAATGCTTTTCAGCCGTTGATTAATCCAGCTGTCTGAATAACCCAACCGTTTGTAGTCCATCATGGCTTGTTCAATGGACAATTCCGGGTCTTGCATTTGGTCTAAACGCTCTTTGGCAACCTGGGCAATCCAAAGTTTAAACGGCTCTGCCTTCGGCGAAGGAATGGTTTGAATCAATCTGAAAAGCTGATTGGTCGATGCAACGTCAGTCTGTCGTCTCTTACCGTCTGGTGCAGCCATTTTCAACTGTCCGATTTTATCGGACAGTTCACTTCCTTCTTTATGCAGCTTTTTCTTTAAGTCGTTCCAGTACTTACGAGGCCTGTCTGAATCTGTCAGTACTTCTACAACATCAATTATAGAGAAATACCACTCTCTGTTTCTTCGTTCCAAACGGTACGAACTTTCCGCTCTTCAAAGATTTTAATTACACTTTTCATATATATTCGTCTTGATTGAAGAAGATTTCAATCACAAATATATATAAAAACCGCTGTAATTTAATATATTACAGCGGTTTCTTAATAATTATAAACCTGTTTTTCGTGAAAACTATTTTACCTCTTCAAAAATAAACTATAATGAAAATCAATTAGTTATAAACTGATGGTACAAATATGATACAGATGTCACTAATTCATTCTGAGAATCTATATTCCAATCATTGGTTGTAAAGATACAGTTTTGTGCCGCATTGCTCGCTTATTCAATCATATAATAAAGTACTAGTCCTGGTGATTGGGGTAAGTTTTTGCAGTTTCGTCAGGTTGCAAAGACAGTTATCATATTATCTCAAGTTGTAATCTCTAAATCTGGAAGTAAAACAACGCCAAATTGGGAAGTAAATTGCTGCCAAATCAGGAAGTAAAACATTGCCAAATCAGGAAGTCTATATTGAAATGTTAGGAATACTTGATGCAAAAATCAGGATAATAGGTGGTTTTTATTTCTTGGCTTTAACAAGTTCTCAATCGATTTTTTGACGCTTTTCACAATCAGTAGGTTAAACCAAACTGCCAGAGTGGTATAGTGTTCAGATATCCCAGTTCAATGTCATCTTTTACGATAAAAGCTTTATCAATACCTTGGATTTGCTTCAACCCTTTATTTTTCCCACCTACTTCAAATGTATAATCACCAATCAGAAAATCAGCAACGGGAGAAACCATTACATCATACTTTACGCTAAGCTGATTCAGAAAAAACGTTTCTCTTATGTTTCCTTTATTTGAGTTGTCATTTGCTAAACTGTAAAGCAAATTAGTATTGTCGAGATAAATTTTATCCACCTTACCCAAACCCCTTATTCCTCCGGTAGAATCCCGTAATTGTGCGATCATTCCGGCTTCTTCAATATACAGGCAATAGTCAGAAATGTTATTCCGGCTGGCGGAAAGTGCAGTTGCTATACTTGTCATATTGGGCTTAAACGGCACACTTTTAGCAATAATGGCCAGCAATTGCTTCAATTTTCTGCCAGTGGACACATTCATCCCGGCATACAACGGAATATCTGTTTCCAAAGTTTGGTTAACAATCTGCTGTAACTTCAGATCAAAGCCTTCCTCTAATGCAAAAGGATAATACCCTCTTTTCAGATAATCTTCAAAAAAAGGCAATGGATGTTTCACTCCGGGAAGTTCGGCTTTATGACCCAGAATTTCTTCCAAAGAATACGGCTGAACAGTCATTTGATGAAACAATTGCAAATACTCCCTGAATGACAATCCTTGCATATTATACATTACCGCCCTGCGACTTAAATCTGAGGCTCCTTTTTTGATATCCAACACCGAAGAACCTGTAAACACAACATTCAGTTCCGTATGATAATCATAGATCAGTTTTAATTCCTTAGCCCAGTCTTTGTATCTATGTATTTCATCTATAAACAGGTATTTCCCACCGTGCTTTACAAAATCACCAGCTAAATCAATCAGCCGGTTGTCGGCAAAATAAAAATCCTCCGCGGTTACATAAAGCGTCTCAGCAGGATCCAGGTTCTTTTTAATATGCTGCAAAACCAGGGTGGTTTTGCCAACACCACGTGGACCAGTAAGTCCAATCATACGACTTTCCCAATTTATTTCAGCATAAATGTAGCGGAAGAAACCGGTATCTGTCTCTCTTAGAAGCTTCTTGAACTGTTCAAATAATTTGTCCATAGCAGTTTGTTTTCTGCAAAAATAATCAACATGCACTAATTAAGTGCATATATTTGGAAAAAATGCACTATTAAAGTGCAAATATCATTTTGTTCGATTTTGTTTATATCTATTCGTCGTTCAAAGACACAAATTTCTGCAAATAAATAAACCTTCATTTTCTTTTCGGGGTATTGATAATATGTTTAGATTTGTGACACGAATTAAAAAATAGTAACACAATGTCGTTAGTCAGATTTGGAGTTAGTTTAGATGAAGATGTTCTCAAAGCCTTGGACATCTTCGTAATTGAGAATAGTATGCCAAATCGCTCCCAAGCAATCCGACATTTGGTCGAAAAGAACCTGGTGGAAAAGAAATGGCAATGCAATCAAATTGTTGCCGGAGCAATTGTAATGCT
>CAYHDA010000020.1:0-3665 GCA_964355145.1 uncultured Mariniphaga sp. | reverse complement strand
TCAGTAATTTATCCGAATTATCTTTCACAGGATTTTGCCGGAAATCAAAGTCCATTGGCTGGTACAATCAACCTTATTTTAAAGGAAAGAATCGACAACCCTTTGACCAGCTTTTCAACGGCTTTTGGTTCTTATAATACTTTAAACGGTCAGTTTTATCATCAGGGAAAAGCTCAAAACCTGAATTATTATGCAGGTGCGAATTACGAAAGTTCGGATTATACCAACTATGGTACGGCTAATTCGTGGTTGAATATGCAGAAAAATCCGGCATACAAAAAAACCAAACTATTTGGTGGGGCGACATGGTATCCGGCTGGAAACGACAAGCAAAAATTTACACTTTTTGTCAATAAAACCTTTCATACAGGCGATGCCGGAAGGGTTTACCGGGGTTTCGAAAACGAATACGGAACAATCAATGCCGGTTATTCTATTGAGTTAAACGACCGCATGAATTTATTGGCTCACATGGGAATCAGAAATTACGACAGATCGTGGCAGGAAAGCAATTTTGGTGCGATTGATACCCTTAAATCAAACAATGGAGTAGATCAAACCATTGTCCCGGTCGATATTTCATTGACCATTAAGCACGGAAAAGAGAATATTTTCATTGTTGGAAGCGACTATCAGGGTGCAAATTATTCTACTTGGTCTGACCCGCTAAAAGGCTATCAATCCTTTGGCAACAAATCAAGAGCTATGCAATCGGGTATTTATGCGCAGGAAGAATTGCACATCAGCGGTTTAATCTGGCGGGCAGGTGTTCGCTACAATTACATGAAGAATAACATCGAATTGGTGGATGGAGGCGCACCGGGTGAAAGGTTAAAAGAATGGAACAGTTTTCTTTGGAGTACTGGCCTAAAATATAAGTTCAATAGCGATTTATCTTTGTTTGCCAATGCAGGAAACAGTTTTCTTACTCCCGGCTTAAAATCAACCGGAGGCACTATTGGTCTGGCTGACAAGGGAGTAGTTGGCCACAACGGACAATTGCCAAACCCCAATTTGAAACCCGAGTCGGGTTTAGGAGTAGATATTGGTACGGATATCTCATTACCTTCAAAATTCAAGGTTTCTGTACGCGGTTTTTATCTTTCGGTGAACGATGCAATCATTGACAATGTGGTAAGTCAGAACCCTTCGCAAACGCAATCCATCAATGCGGGTAAAACAACATCCAAAGGGATGGAAGCTGAGCTCAAACAGATGATTACGAACAACACTCAGTGGTTTGCAAATTACACTTTAATGAAGACCAAAGTTAAAGGCGCAGGAACAGTTCCTTTTGCTCCCGAACAGGTTGCCAATCTGGGTTTAAACCTCTCAACATCGTATGGTTTAAGCATTAGTCCATATCTGAATTACAACAATGGATATTATGATAGCAGCGATAAAACAAGCCGCAGTTTCTTCAAACCCGGTGCATTGCTAAACCTGAATGTCTCGCAAGTTCTGGCAGAAACAGATAATTATAGGGTTGAGGTATTTGGCAACTTATACAACGTTACCAACAACAAATACGAAATGCCCTGGCAATTTCAGAATCCGGGATTTTCGATGATGGCCGGAATCAAGGCTACATTTTAAGACCAAATAATGAGAACAAATCTGGCTATCGGTATTGTTTTAATTTTTTCAGTAACTTTTTCAAGTTGCAGACCAGGCAGAGCCAAACCCCTTGGCTCTGCTTCATCCATTCAGGTCAGCGATTTCAGGAATAAGGAAATTACCCTTTCGAAACCTGCCAGCCGAATTATTTGTCTCATTGAGAGTGGTTTGTCAGGACTTTATATGTTGAGAGCCGAGAATCAGGTCATTGGCGTTTCGTCAGCAATTTACAAAGAAAGTGCATCGGCTCAATACGCGGCATTAGACGAACGGATTAAAAACAAAGAACTTCCGGCGCCGGGCAATTGGGATTTTGTGAGCATCGAAAACATTGTCGCGCTTCAGCCCGATCTGGTCATTATCTGGGCATCGCAAACCGAGTCGATTCAATCGATTGAAGAACATGGAATACCTGTTTATGGTGTATTTCTCAGGAGCTTTGACGATGTTTTCAAGGAGATGAAAGATTTTGGCGCACTTACCGGAAAAAGTCAACGGTCAGATAGCTTGATTGTCTATACAAAAAATGAAATAAGCAAGTTTAAATCGATCCAAAAATCGTCAAACGACAAGCTGAAATCGGTTTATTTTATGTGGAATCAAGGTTTGCTCGAAACCGCAGGAACAACCAGCACGGTCAACGAATTGATTGAGCTTGCCGGAGCAAAAAATAGTTGTACGGTGAGTCAGGAACACGTTGTTATTAACAAGGAAAGGCTTTTCGACTGGAATCCCGACCTGATGGTGATGTGGTACAACCCTTCGAAAAGTCCGCAAGACATTCTCAGCCTCTCAGAAATTCAACAGCTAAAAGCGGTTCAGGAGAAACAGGTTTACGAATTACCTTCGGTATTTTTGTGCGACTTATGGACACTCAAATTTCCGTATGCCGCAAAACTGATGGCAAAATGGTGCAATGCTGATACTTATTCAGGATTGGATTTGGACGATGAAAAGCGAAAAATGCTGTTGGAGTTGTACGGAAAAAAAGGCGAAAAACTAGTACAATGAAGAAACGAATAATAACCTGGTTAATATACCTGCTTCCTTTGCCAATCGTACTGGCTTCACTCTTTATTGGTCCTTCTGAAACAGCCAATCCAGATGCAATATTCAATCTGATTTTTAACAATACTGGGAATTCAAGCCTTGTTCAATCGGTGATTTTTGATGTGCGGTTGCCTCGAATTTTACTGACATTTATAGTCGGCGGCTCTTTGGCCATTTCGGGATGCAGCATTCAGGCCATCTTTCGCAACCCGTTAACCGATTCGTATATTCTTGGACTTTCATCAGGCGCAGCGTTTGGGGCAGCTTTGGCATTGGCTTATTCATTTCTGCCAGTACAGGTTTCCGCCTTTATTTTCGGTCTGATTGCCGTTGGACTTAGCTATTTCATGGCCCGAAAAAACAAAAATGTTTCCATCGTTTCACTCATACTTTCAGGAATAATTGTTTCGGGTATTTTTACCGCTTTATTAACGCTGGTGCAATTTTATAGCGACCCATTTAAACTGCAATCAATCGTGCATTGGACTATGGGAAACCTGCACAATGCCAATTGGGAAAAGCTGCAATCGTCGGTCATTCCAATCATTATCGGCGTAATTGTGCTATTAGTCTATCGGTGGCGATTAAATGTACTCACGCTTGATGACGATGAAGCCCGGACAGTTGGTATCAATCCCGAAAAAGACAAACTAATTATCCTGATTGCCTCCACGCTGGCCGCATCATCTGCCGTTGCTGTTGCCGGAATCATAGGACTTTACGGACTGATTGTACCGCACATGGTTCGCATGATTATCGGCCCTGATAATCGCCAATCCATTCCTTTAAATTTCTTTTTTGGAGGTATGTTTTTGCTTATCATCGACAATCTTTCGCGGACACTTTCAGGATTCGAAGTACCAATCGGAGTATTTACCATGCTTTTGGGCGCACCTTTTTTTATCTTTCTAATGAAAAAAACAAATATCGGATGGAACAGTTAAACCATGCCATAACAGCCACAAACCTCTCTTTTGGCTACAAAGCTTCGTTGATTC
>CAYHDA010000019.1:0-25786 GCA_964355145.1 uncultured Mariniphaga sp. | reverse complement strand
CTCTTCAAATTGGCCGCGGTACTTTGTTCCGGCAACAATAGAAGCAAGATCAAGGCTGATAACACGCTTGTCGAAAAGAACCCTGGAAACTTTTCTTTGCGAAATCCGCAATGCAAGTCCTTCAACAATAGCAGATTTACCAACGCCAGGCTCGCCAATCAAAACCGGATTATTCTTTTTTCTGCGGCTCAGAATCTGAGCAATTCGTTGTATCTCTTTTTCTCTGCCAACAATGGGATCCAGACTTCCTTCAATGGCAGCTTTGGTGATATCTATTCCAAAATTATCTAATACAGGCGTATCCGTTTTAGGTGCAGTTGAACCTTTTGAGCCGGAACTGCCACTGCTTTTACTGAACATGTCTTCTCCTTCATCGCTGTCCTCAGGAAAATCAGATTTATTTTCGATTCGTGTCAATTCCATAATCTTTGATTTAATAATTTCATAACCCACATTATAATGCTTGAAAATAATGCTGACAAGGCCTTCCTTTTCCTTGAGGATCGCAAGAAGCAAATGGCCGGTGTTCACCGTACTTTCGTTCATTGCTCTGGCTTCTAAAAAAATAATCTTCAGCGCTTTTTCGGCATTTTTAAGCAAAGGAATATTCGCTTCCAACTGTAATGAATTATCTTTACGCAATTGAATTTCAATGTCTTTACGTATCATCAGAAAATCGAGATGTAATTTATTCATTACATCTATTGCAATCCCTTCACCATCCCGGATAATACCAAGGAAGAGATGCTCGGTGCCGATATGGTCATTCCCTAATCTGATTGCTTCCTCCCGGCTATAAGAAAGCACATCTTTTATTCGGGGAGAGAATTTTGAATCCATAGTATAATGTTATCTTTTAATTTAATGGACTTGTTTTATTTTTGCGACTAAATTACTTAATAATTCACAATAAATTACAAACTGAATGCCAACTTTATTTTAAATGAATAAGAAATATATACATTTATATATTTAAAGTACAATTACTTAACAAAGACATTATATTTAATTTAATTGCAAATTCTGTTGTAAAAAGTCTGTTTTTTTGTTCATTTTACTTTTGATTTTTTCGCTTTATAAAAACAACAAATTATACATACTTTAAGTTTAATATTATTATTTTTGTGTGACTTTTTACAAATAAAACAAACGAGGCATATATGTCTGATTTAGAAAAGATTATACAGATTAACATTGAAGAGCAAATGAAAACAGCCTACATCGATTATTCGATGTCTGTGATTGTTTCCAGAGCGCTTCCAGATGTCCGAGATGGACTTAAACCCGTGCATCGCAGGGTTTTATATGGAATGAGTGAATTAGGAAGTGCTTCCAATAAACCTTATAAAAAATCTGCAAGGATAGTGGGAGAGGTGCTTGGTAAATTCCACCCGCATGGTGATTCATCCGTTTATTTTGCAATGGTTAGAATGGCTCAGGAGTGGTCGCTGCGTTATCCGCTTATCGATGGTCAGGGAAACTTTGGATCAGTTGACGGTGATAGTCCTGCTGCAATGCGTTATACAGAAGCCCGGTTGAAAAAACTTGCTGAAGAAGCACTTGCTGATCTTGATAAAAATACGGTCGATTTTCGCCCTAATTTTGATGAAACACTTCAGGAACCAACTGTTTTGCCGACAAAATTTCCTAACCTTTTGGTCAATGGAACTTCTGGTATTGCGGTTGGGATGGCAACCAATATGCCTCCTCATAACCTTTCGGATACCATCGATGCAATTATCGCTTATATAAATGATAATAATATAGAAATAAGTCAGCTGATTGATATCGTAAAAGCCCCGGATTTCCCGACAGGTGGAATAATCTACGGTTATGCCGGTGTTAAGGAGGCTTTTGAAACCGGAAGAGGACGAATTGTCGTCAGAGGCAAGGCCGAGATTGAAGCAGTTGAACATGGCCGTGAAAAATTGATTATCACGGAGATACCTTACATGGTCAATAAGGCAGAATTGATTATTAAAATTGCCGAGCTGGTCAATGAGAAAAAAATTGAAGGAATTTCGAATGTGAATGATGAATCCGACCGCACAGGAATGCGTATTGTCGTTGATATCAAACGCGATGAAATGGCCAGTGTTGTTTTAAATAAGTTATATAAGTTCACACAACTGCAGACAGCTTTCAATGTCAACAACATCGCTCTTGTTAAAGGGCGTCCGCAGATGTTGAATCTAAAAGATCTCATTCATTATTTTGTTGAACATCGCCATGAAGTAGTTGTACGGCGTACAAAATATGATCTTGAGCAATCTGAGAAAAAAGCGCATATCCTGCGTGGACTTATCATTGCCATTGATCATCTTGACGCTGTTATCACGCTGATCAGAAGCGCAAAGACACCGGAAGAAGCCCGTGAAGGGTTAATGGTCAATTTTGAACTTGATGAAATTCAGGCTCGTGCAATTCTCGACCTTCGCCTGCAAAGACTGACAGGGTTGGAACGTGATAAGATCCATGCTGAATACGATGAATTGTGCAAATACATTGATTCATTAAAGGAGATTTTAGCCAATGAATCTTTAAGGATGGCAATTATCACAGAAGAGTTACGTGAGATTAAGTCGCAATATGGTGATGCCCGGCGTACAGAAATTATTTATGCATCCGAAGATTTTAATCCTGAAGATTTTTATGCGAATGAGGATATGGTGATCACTATTTCGCATATGGGGTATATCAAGCGGACACCACTAAGCGAATTCAGAACTCAGGCGCGCGGAGGTACGGGATCGAAAGGCTCAAGTACCCGCGACGAAGATTTCCTTGAGCACATGTTTATAGCAACAATGCACAACACTTTGCTGCTTTTCACCGAGAAAGGTAAATGTTTCTGGCTTAAGGTTTACGAGGTACCTGAGGGAACCAAAGCATCGAAAGGTCGTGCAATTCAAAATCTTTTGGGTATCGAAGCGGATGACCAGGTGAGAGCATATATTAATGTCGCCTCATTAAAAGACGAAGCTTATATCAATAATAATTTCATTATTCTTTGTACTAAGAAAGGAGTAATTAAAAAAACACCGCTTGAAGCTTACTCCCGCCCAAGACAAAATGGTGTTAACGCAATAACTATCCGGGAGAATGACCAGTTGATTGAAGCGCGTCTGACAAACGGAAATAACGAGATCATGCTGGCAATAAGGTCAGGAAAAGCGATCAGATTCCATGAAAAGCATGCCCGGGCCATTGGACGTACAGCCTCAGGAGTAAGAGGAATCAGTCTTGCAAATGAAAATGATGAGCTGGTTGGTATGATTTGTGTCGAAAACGAGGTTGAAGATATTCTGGTTGTATCTCAAAATGGTTTTGGAAAACGTTCCAAGATTGAAGATTACAGAATAACCAATCGTGGAGGAAAAGGGGTAAAAACCATTAATGTCACTGAAAAGACCGGTTTCCTTGTCGCAATTAAAAATGTCACCGATTCGGATGATCTGATGATTATCACACAGGCAGGAGTAACAATCAGGGTACCGGTTTCGACTATCCGAATGACCGGCAGGGCTGCTCAAGGTGTTAAGCTGATCAATCTTCGTGAAGATGACTCAATTGCTTCAGTTGCACGAGTTGAAATAGAAGAGGTTGACGAAATCATAATTGAAGAATCAGAAATTGTTTCTGATGAAGAAACGAATGATGCAGAACAAGATTAGTTCAAAGAATAACCACAGAATGTGATTATTCTTATTGTATTTGAAAAAAATAAAATTCATTTTTGTAAAAACTTTAACACAAACAATTTAAATCATGAAGAAATTATTTTTCGCTGCGCTACTTTTATTGGCAGGCACGGCAGTAATTGCTCAAAAGGGAAAAGTATCAAGCGCGATCACCTATAAGGAGGGAGGTAAGCTTGATAAAGCTTGGGAAGCCATCAAAGAAACTTTGGATCCGGCTAATCCCAAAGCTGAGAAAACAATAGGCTGGACTGGAGCCTGGCAGGCTCGCGGAGAGATTATTGAAGCGATTATTCTTTCTAAAGACGAAAACTTCAAGAAACTTGTCGAAAACCCTGTTGAAGAGGCGTTTAAGTCCTATATGAAAGCTATGGAATTGGATGAAAAAGGAGGCAGTCCAGGTTTGAAAATTAAATTAATGACATTTTCCAATACCTTGATTGGCGTTGCTGTTGAAGCTTTTCAAGCCAACGATTTCGCTAAAGCGACTGATTATTTCGAGAAAAAATTGGCTATCGACGGCACACCTTTATTCAAAGCTGATCCCATTGATACTGCAATTATCTACAACACCGGTCTTGCCGCAATGAATGCAAAACTGTTCCAAAAAGCAATTAAATATTTTGCTGATTGTACAACTTATGGCTATAACGGAGGCTCTTCATTTGCACAAATGATCAATGCTTATCAGCAATTGGGTGATACAGTAAAATCTGTGGAAGTTATGAAAGAGGCATTTAAAAAATATCCGAATGATCAAAGCATTAATGTGCAGCTGATTAACTACTACATTATGTCCGGTCAACCGAATGAAGCGATTAGTTACCTCGACAAAGCGATTGAAAGAGAAAAGGATAATTCATCTTTTTACCTTGCAAAAGGTGTGGCACTCGACAGACTGGGTCGCCAGGATGATGCTATTGAGGTTTACAAAAAAGCGACTGAGATAAAACCGGACAATGCGGACGCCTATTATAATATTGGAGTTATCTATTTTAACCGGGGCGTAAAACAATTCGACGTGGCAAATTCGGTTCCAACAACCGATCAGGTACGTTACGAAGCAGAGAAATCAAAATCTGATGAGGAATTTAAAAAGGCTGTACCATTTCTTGAAAAGGCCGTACAGTACAATCCCAAAGATAATTACATTCTTGATCAGTTAAAGAATTTGTATTACAGGCTCAAAATGATGGACAAATTTGATGCACTTAACAAGAAATAGAAAATTAAAGAGGGAACACTTCCCTCTTTTTTTACATTTACATAATTAACATAATAATAATTATAGGACATATATAAACCTAATAAAAAGAGGGGTTTATTATTTAAATTAAACATAATGATCGTATAAGACAAACGAATTCGTTTTAATTTACTGTATTAAAGCCTTAAAAAATCATATGCTTGCCTGTTTCTGCAGAATTGTGTTTTTACCAACGGTATAAGCATACAATGCAGAAGGTAAAAAATGAAGTTTGAATTTATCCATCTCCTTAGTTCCGCTTTTATCAATCGTAGTCACCAGAGCTGATTTGAGCTTATTCGTTTCACAAAAAGTCAAAAGAGATCTCAGTTCTCCGGGATTTTCAAAATACCGGTTGCTCCATTTTATCTCTAAAGCCCATAAAGGTTTAAAATTTTGAGGTGATAATCCGACCATATCGACTTCACCCTGAAACCTCCCTTGTGTCCAACGGGCATACCAGGGTTCAAACCATTCCCGTTGCAACCACTGCGCATAAACAGCCGTTTCAACCATTGCCCCCATTACTTTATCTGTAGCCTGTAATGGGGTAAATAATGCACTGCGTAAAGATGGATTGGTTAGATAGATTTTAAAATAATTTGCCCTGCTGAACTTCCTGGCATTGTGGTCGATACGATGGATTATTTTAATCAGGAAAGCCGCTTCAAGATATTGAATGTATCTCTTTAGCATATTTTTTTCTACCCCTCCGGAAGCCTGGCTAAGAGCTTCAAGAGAAAACTCCTGACCGGAATTATAAGCAATACTTGTAAAAAGCGAATTTAGCTCCTGTACATCCTGAATACCGTATAAACTGGGTAAATCTCTAAGTAACACCTTATCAATTATATCGGATTTGATAAACCTCGAAGGGTTTACTTGTAACTTCTCGGAGAAAATAATTTCTGGATACCCACCATAATTGATATATTTCAGGAAATGTTCATTGAGTAATGCAATATTGGTTGATTCATAGAAAGTTGTGGTATTCCCGTTCCAATCAATTTTTGTCGGGATGATCAAATATTGGAGTTGTAACAGGTGAATATATTCATTAAAAGTAAGTGGTGGTAACATAAAATCAGTAAATCTGCCAGCGCCGCTTTCAGTGCTTTTTAGCTTCAAAGCCGCTGCCGCTGAACCACTTGCAACAAATTTTGTATGCGGATAACTATCAACCATTGATTTTAAGTGGACTTCCCAATCCTTAAGGTACTGAATTTCGTCGAAAAAGAAATACCAGCCTTTGTGAGTTTCACTTCCGGTTGCTTTCAGGCACAATTTTAAAAGTTGCTCTAAAGGCATTTTATTGTAAAAAGGATTTTCAACCGAAATATAGGCGATCTGATGCGGTGATATGCCATTTCTAAGAAGGTTATCAATTGAATGATATATCATTACTGTCTTCCCTACTCTTCTTGGCCCCATTAGGATTACAGCTCTTTTAATTGAAATATCTTCAACTAACGGGAAAAATAAATCAAAATACAAACGTCTTTGCATTTTGGTGTAATCCTCATCGATTTGTCCGGTTGCCCACCATGGATTTTCCTGTTTCAGTCTATCCAGAATTTGTTCTTCGGAAAGTGGTAATAAGGCCATATTTTCAAGTTTAAATCTTTAATTCTACACAAATGTAATAATAAGATTTATATAAATACCTTATATTTACATTATTTACAGACTATAGGAATATTCTACCTAAATATTCCTATGGCATTACCTCTGCTGATTCATTTTTAATCTTTATTTTCAGGGCAATTATTAACGATTAAAAGCCAGGAAATTGAACCAAATCAGTGAAGTATTCGTTATAAAAGAAAAAAATCCCGATGAAATCAATTATCTTGTTTATATTTCTTTTTATTCTAATCTCAAATATTCAGGTTATGGCACAAGAAGATATCCGGTCCAAAAAATTAAAAGAGCAGCATTTCAATCCTAAGGTTATTAAATCGGCTGATGAATGGAAGTCTGCATTGTCACCACTTGAATACGAAGTTACCCGAAATAAAGGCACAGAGCGACCGTTTACCGGGCAATATTTCAATTTTTACGAAAAGGGAAATTACATATGCTCGAATTGCAGCGCCCTGCTATTTAGTTCAGATTCAAAATTCAAATCAGGATGTGGCTGGCCAAGCTTTAGTGATGTTGCTGATTTAAAGTCAATCAATGTAATTGCAGATAAAACTCATGGAATGATTCGAACCGAAATTACATGTGCAAACTGCGAAGCTCACTTAGGTCATGTTTTTGAAGATGGCCCGCCTCCAACCGGACTTCGCTATTGTATTAACTCAGTGTCGATCAGGTTTGTTCCTTCAGCTAAACAAAAGGCAAAGACTGAAAAGTAGGATTCTAATCAACCTTTCTGGTGATATATGCGCTGTAATCCTTGATGATTGGCTTATAATCGAGGTGGAATAGTGGTGAAGAGATAATAAAATCTGCGGTTGAACGGTTTGACGCGGTAGGGATATTATACAACACAGCGATCCGCAGCAATGCTTTAACGTCAACATCATGAGGCTGAGGTTGCATTGGATCCCAAAAGAAGATCAGCAGATTAACATTTCCCTCACAAATCATTGATCCTAACTGCTGGTCGCCACCTAAAGGTCCTGATTTCAGTATAATTACTTGTGGTGGCATCGCATCGTACTCTTTGCACTTCAGACTGATTGTATTTTCAACCATTTTACCGGTGGTACCTGTACAAACCAGTGTATGCTGGGCCAGTTCTTTCCAATTGTATGCCACCCATTCGGCCATATCTTTCTTACGGTTATCGTGAGCGACAATGGCAATCGTCTTCTTAATTTTCATTCTCATTTCTTGCAAATTTTAGGACAAAGGTAATTGAATGAAATTTATTCCACCAATCTAATTGGTTATCAAAATATTAATAATTCATTAAATACGATAACAGTGTTTTACTTTCAAGGTATTTTGGTGCAATAACGACATTGTCATATCGTGAAAGGTCATTTCCTGAAATAATTGATCGTGCCATTTCGGTATACTGATCTGATTCATGGTAGCTGCCCATGTAGCGCAACAACTCAACAGAGGCTTTCCCCTCCCATCGCTTTTGTCTGAATTTTTTATAGGACGAAACGGTTGAAACCGCCAGATAATAGTGATCAACTGATTCAATAACTGAGTTATACGTTCTTAGGTATCGTTCATCTTCTCCTTCCTGGAACCGAATTAATGAGCGGGAATCATCACTGGAAAATGACATCATTCCGAAGATATTATTACCATTCCGGAATATACTTGAAGTACCCCACCCCGATTCGAGAACAGCTTGAGTAAGCGCCAGACTAACCGGATGGGGATAGATTCGTTTTTTCAACTCGTCCAGCGAATCTGTTTCGTATTTGAGCTTAATTCCAAACATAAACATAGAATCAGACTCCGAAATCTCTGCCTTTTGGTTTAATCTCTGCTCAATAAATTCAACATGATGCAAATCATCCAGCAGACGTTCACGTGCAATCACAATTGCAGGCAGTAAATATTGAATAAACAAATCCTTTCTTTGTTCAGCATTTATTATTCGAAAATCAATTGATCCAATATAATTAAGAGGAATTAATGCAGTATCGGTCTGAACATATATTGAATCAGCCACACTTAATTGAACATTGCGAACCTTTATCTCTACCGGCCAGTATTGTTTGTTGTATTTAATAATCTTTGCTATGATATAAACAGCAAAAATCAAAAGTGAAATAATAGTAAAATCGCGTATTATTTTAGGCATAAAAACGAAAGTTAGAATGCATTAAAATTAAGAAATATCAACGATTTTAATCGGCATGTACCTGATTAAGTAAATATTAATTAAATACAATTTTTAAATCTGCCACCCAATTTTCAATGCGCCCGTTTGTAAGTCTTGCCTGATTTTCCTGATCAAGTGGCAATCCCATAAACAGTCCGTTTCTAACAGCCTTTGAGCCTTCAAAGACGTAACCTTCCAAAGGGAAATATCCTACAATTGAAGCACCTTTATCCTCAAAAAAATCTGCCATTATACCAATTGCATCGCAAAAATTTTCAGGATATCCCTTTTGGTCTCCTAATCCAAAAACAGCGATCTTCTTATGTGAAAAATCAATTTCTTCAAGTGCAGGAAGCAATTCATCCCAATAATTAGGTAATTCACCATCAAACCAGGTTGGAACTCCAATAATTAAATTATCAAATTCCTGAAAATGTTCTTTTTTAACGTCATCAACATTAATAAGCTTTACCTCCTCTCCGGAGAATGCATTGTGAATAATTCCTGCAATCTTTGCTGTTTTTTTTGAATTAAAGCTGTAAAAAAGGCCTACTTTTCCCATCCGGTTATATCTATTTAAATAATTTGTAAAGATCAGTATTTTAACAATGCCAGCGCCGCTGAATAAATTTTTTCTTCATTTATTAAAATCGCTGCTTCAAGAATTCTGCTAAAACCAACGGGAGTAAATTCAGAACCAACCCTGCGAACGGGCGCATCCAGATATTCGAAAGCCTCTTCGCTAATAATAGACGCCAATTCACCGCCAAATCCGCCAAATACTTTATCCTCATGGACGACCAATACTTTTCCTGTTTTTTGTACTGACTTAAGAATCATCTCTTTATCCAGAGGAATAAGAGAACGGATATCAATGACTTCAATATGAAATCCTTCACCGGCAAGCTTTTCAGCTGCTTTAAGTGAAAGGTGAGTTGTATTACCGTAAGTTATTAAACTTAAATCAGTTCCTTCACGCCGAATTCGTCCTTTACCAAACGGAACTTCGAAATCATTGGGAATTGGAGTTGCTGCAACTGGTGAATTGTAGAGTGCCTTAGGTTCCAAAAAGAGCGTTGGTCCCTGTGATCGTAAGGAAGTTCTTAGCAATCCTGCCGCATCGTCGGCAAATGATGGGTAAACGATTCTAATTCCCGGAAAGGTGGCTAAAGTTCCTTCAGTAGATTGCGAATGATACAATCCACCCCCGATATATCCTCCTGAAGCTAAGCGAATAGTGACATTCGGACTGAACTTGCCGTTCGTTCGCCAATATTCATGAGTCATCTCGACGTATTGTTCCATGGCCGGCCAAAAATAATCAGCAAACTCTGCTCCTTCAACTACTATTCTGATTTTCTGATCGTAACGAGACATCCCATTTGCAGTACCGGTAATAAAATCTTCGGCAATTGGTCCGTTAAATACCCTGTCGGGGCCAAATTCCTTCTGTAATCCCTTCGAAACATTGAAGATTCCACCTTTTTCCTTATTTGCGATATCCTGTCCCCAAATAAAAGTATCGGGATTAAGCCGAAACTCAGCTTTTAGTGTTTCATTTATTCCTTCGATGAGTTTCTTCTTCTCACCATTGAAATTGTGCAGCCCGTCAGGATATTTTGATGCAGGATATGGTTCTGGAATTACAAAATCAAATATTGAAGCGGGATCTGGGTCGGGTGATGCCATTGCGCTGCGATGAGCGATCTTGACTTCTTCTTTTGCCCTGTCCTCAATGGTCTGAATTTCCTCAGGAGTCAAACGCTCGTAACGTAAGATCATCCGCTTAAATTTTGCCAGGGGATCCGATTGCTGCACAAAACCCAGTTCAACATCGTTCCGATACAGATCATGCCGGTCGGAATTTGAATGTGAATGAATTCTGATACAATTTGCCTGAACAATACATGGATGCTGGTTCTCCAAAGACCATCTTTTTGCCTCGGTCATTGCATTTATTGAATCAAAAACATCTTTTCCGTTGCAATGTATGATCCTGAGATTTTTAAATCCCGAAAAATTATTGGCTACCTTTCTATTTGCTGTCTGGTCTTTTTTGGGTACCGATATTCCATATCCGTTATCCTGAAAAACAAAAATTACTGGCAACTCTTCAGTTGAAGCACCATTAATCGCCTCATATACATAGCCTTCAGAAACTGAAGATTCTCCTTGAGAACTAATAGCGACACCTTTACCCTTGTAATACTTGATAGCACGTGCCACCCCGACAGCATGTAAAGTATGGTTTCCGGTGGCTGAAGATACATTGTGAATATTCCATTCAGGTTTGCCGATATGATTCGACATATGCCTTCCACCTGAGCAAACATCAGCTGCTTTGGAGATTCCGTTCAAAATTATCTCTTCAGCAGTAAGCCCTGCTGACAGGTTGGTTAACATATCCCGATAATACGGAAAAAGATGATCATTCTCTCTGTTAAATACCTGTCCAATTGCCAATTGTATGCCATCGTGCCCGGCATAAGGAGCGTGATATGACCAGCCGATAGCCTGTTTAAGATAATTCGGAGCCTTTTCATCGATTATTCGCCCGAGAATCATTAAATAATACCACTTTTCAAGGAGCGCTTTATCAGTATTCTTGATCGTGAAGATTTTATGTACTGACGTATCGACTGAAACTTTCATATTCTGCATTTTAAATCAACTAAATTATATTTTGTTCAAATTGTTCCAATAAGTCGGCAATCCGACGAAGAAATTTACCCCCCAGCATTCCGTCAACAACCCGATGATCGTAAGAAAGTGATAAAAACATTTTGTGTCTTACAACAATTGCATCTCCTGTTGGCGTCTCCATCACAGCAGGTTTTTTCTCTATCATACCAACGGCGAGAATAGCAACCTGTGGCTGATTAATGATGGGAGTACCGATAAGACCACCGAAGGATCCGAAATTGGTAATCGTGAAGGTTCCTCCCTGGAGATCATCAGGACTTAGTTTATTTTCACGTCCGGCTTTTGCGAAGGCATTAATTTCGCGGCTTATTCCCACAAGATTCTTGGAATCAGCATCTTTAATTACTGGTACAACAAGATTTCCATCATTGGTTGCCACGGCAATTGCAATATTAATATGTTTTCGTAAAATAATATTGTCATCATCCACTGAAGCATTTACCTGGCGAAATTCAGAAAGCGCCTTTGCTGTTGCCTCGACAAAAAGGGGCATAAACGTGAGTTTCTGACCGTATTTGATTTCGAAATCATTTTTAACAGCATTTCTCCAAAGCACAATATTTGTAACATCAGCTTCTACCACAGTGGTTACATGGGGTGAAACCTGTTTTGACATCACCATGTGGGTGGCAATCAGCTTACGGATGCGATCCATTTTAAGAATAGTATCTTCCGCACCCACAGAGACCGAAACTTTTGGCTTAGCCGGTGAAGTGACGGCTGAATCATGGGATAAATTCAGCTGTTCAACCTGCGAAGAGGGCTTACTTGCTCCTTTAGTACGCTGTTCGACGAATTTAATTATATCGTTCTTCTGAACTCTTCCACCTAAGCCACTGCCCTTTATCGATTCAAGTTCATTTAAAGTGACACCTTCCTTTGCTGCTATACTATTTACCAGAGGCGAATAAAACCGGCCTGAATTTATTACTTCCTTTTTAGCAGCTGATTCGGATGGTTTATCTGTTGTAACAGGAGATGTGCTTATTTTCACCTCCTCTTTGACAATTATTTCGGATTTAACCGGAATAATTTCTGCTTCAGGCACTTTTATTTCGTCATTTTCTAAAGCAATTACTATCACGATCTGTCCAACCGGAATTAAATCATTTTCAGAACACCTGATCTCTTTTATCGTTCCGGCAACTGGTGAAGGAATTTCAGAATCAACTTTATCTGTAGCGATTTCAAAGAGAATATCATCTTCAACTACTGTATCTCCTTGTTTTACAAATAATTTAGTAATAGTTGCTTCCTGAATACTCTCCCCAAGTTTTGGTATTAGTATGTGAAAATCTGACATTGCTTATTGTTTTCTTTTTAATTGATATTATAAATAAATTCAAGTTTGCGCATTCATACCATTATTAAACAAAAAATTTAAAATTTAGTTTAATAAAACCCTTGAAATAATTCAATTATTTATAAATGAAAAGAGATTATAGTCTGGCCAATTATCTACTTTCAATAATATATGCGACATAATCCGATCCATTTCGAAAGCAAGTTTAGGCCCTTTATAATTACTTGTATTTGAAAGAATAGCCCATGAAATACCATTGGGCAGTCGTTTCACCAGCGCCGAAGACCCGGGCAAAGTACCTGTACGCGACCATTCGCCCGACTCACTGGTTCGTCTCCATCCTAAAGGGTCTAATCCATTGGGATCAACACGCGTCATTTCATTAACACTTTCCGCGGAAAGAATATCCTTAACAGAAGGGTTTTTGTCGATAACAATTAACAGTTTCAATAGGTCGATGGCCGAGGCAAGCCATCCTCCGGCAGAACCCAACAGATGAATGTCATTACCGCCATAGATTTTCGACTCCATCCGGCCGGTTCCGGAAAAAGATTCCACTAGCTCACCATCAGAAGGTTGATAGTATCTCACCTCGGCAGGAAGTGCCTCTTCCAAGAAGCTTTTTCCTAATTGCATATTCCTTATTCCGGCAGGTTTAAGTACTTCGTTCTTGACAAACGTTTCATAATCTGTTCCGGCGACTTTAGCTATAACTTTACCTAGAATGACGTATCCCAGGTTTGAATAAACACTATTCGTTCCCGGTTCAAAGTGAACCCTGTGAGTGGTAACAAATCTGATATACGAGTCTATATTTACAGGTAATGATTCACCTGTTCCTTTAGCTACTGATTTTGGAAGAAAAGCAAGATCACCATAATTTTGAGTCCAGCCTGCAGAATGATTAAGCAGATGCCTGACAGTGATTTTTTCAAGTCGTTTATCTTTGATATGAAGAAACTGTTCATCGTTTAGAATTCCATATTTGCCGAACACTTTCGAATCGAGTGAAATTTTTGAATTCTCAACGAGTTTCATTATTGCTACGGCAGTAATTAGCTTTGAGACACTCGCTATTCTGAAAAGGTTGTGTGGATTGACCGGAATCCGGGCTTCCTCATTCGCAAAACCATATCCTTTGACAAAAATAAGCTTTTCATTTTTGACAATAGCCACTGATATCCCTTTTAAACCATTTTGTGACATGAATTTTTGAATGGAAGCATCAATGAAAACGGAATTTTGATCTGCTATTAACTTATTAATTATTAATCTATTAAAGGATTCAATCTGAGAATTCAAGAGTATATTTCTATTCGAAAAAACACTATGATCAGAAGGTAACATCAAAAAAACCAGTAACCCAAGGATTAATTTGTAAATTCGAAACATGTGCATAAAAATGATCTAATTAGTTTTATTTATATAATGAGTAATCAGAAACATGCTGTTTACATTTGTAATTTACATTTGTAAACAACCCACAATATCGCCTATTGCACTGATTTTATGACGATTAAGATAAGAATCAATTCCATCTATTATTTTTATGCTTGCCAGCGGGTCTATAAAGCTGGCAGTCCCAACCTGGACAGCAGAGGCTCCGGCAAGAAAAAACTCTATGGCATCTGTTGCATTCATAATACCGCCCATACCTATGACCGGAATTTTAACAGCCTGAGCAACTTGCCATACCATTCGTAAAGCTATTGGTTTAATTGCCGGGCCCGACAGACCGCCGGTGACAGTAGAAAGTAACGGCTTACGGGTTTCTGCATTAATAGCCATGCCCAGCAAAGTATTGATCAGCGAAATGCTGTCTGCACCTGCATATTCTGCCGCCAAGGCTAATTCACTGATATCGGTCACATTAGGCGATAATTTTACGATCATTGTCTTATGATAAACCGCTCTTACCGCGCTTACTACAGCTTTTATAGAAGGGCAGCTGGTGCCAAAGGCCATTCCGCCTTCCTTTACATTAGGGCATGAAATATTTAATTCAATACCTGCGATATGTTCCAGTTCATTGATGATCTCTGCGCAGGCAATGTATTCTTCAATTGTTGATCCCGAAACATTTACGAGTATATTGGTTTCATATTTCGTTAGTCTGGGATAGATATCTGTTGCAAAATAGGGTGCTCCGGCATTTTGAAGACCTACCGCATTTAGCATGCCAGCAGTCGTTTCTGCCATTCTTGGATATGAATTTCCTTGTCTTGGATAGATCGTTGTTCCTTTCACGATTATACCGCCGAGCAGGCTGACATCAAAAAAATCATCAAATTCAAGTCCGTAACCAAATGTACCTGAAGCTGTTAGTACAGGATTCTTCAGTTGAATCGCATGGATCTTAGTGCTTAAATCTGCCATTTTAATTGATTTATGTTAAACACAGGCCCTTCAGTGCAAACACATTTATGACCATTAATAGTTTCAGTAACACAACATAAACAAACTCCAAATCCACATCCCATCGTATTTTCAAGTGAAACTTCACATTCTATAGATTTCATTCTGGCCTTTGATGCCACAGCTTTCATCATAGCCTCAGGTCCGCAACTGTAAATGCGTGAAAATTGTTCCGGATTATCTTTAATTACAGGATGATCGGTAACATAACCTTTTACTCCATGCGATCCATCCTCGGTTGTTGTGAAGAGAGCGCCGAATTGAGAGAAATGGTTTAGTTCAACCAGTCCATTAACAGAACGGGCTCCAAGCAAAATAGTGACATCATTTGAATTGCGGCTAAGCACTTGTGCCAGACTCATCAGCGAAGCGAGTCCGCTGCCTCCGCCTACAAGCAGAATTTTTTCATCTGAAGCCGGAATCGTAAAGCCTGTACCAAGTGGAAAAATAACGCTTAAATTGCTGTTTACAGGCGATTGCGCCAGGGATCGGGTACCTTCTCCAATAACCTTTATCAGAAAAGATATGGTATTATTAATATAATCTACAGAATAAATAGAAAATGGCCGACGCACAAAAACACTTTGAGAGTGATCTGCCAGTATATTGCCAAACTGCCCGGGATGTACATTGCCCAATTGATCAGGCACTTGCAATTGTAATAAATGATGGTCATCGTTTAGTTGAAGGTTTGCGATAACCTTCAGGTTCTGAACGGTCTTTCTCATCTGCATGAAATTTAAACATTCATTTGAAGCAGTTCAAATTTGTTTGTTCAGCCAGTATGACAAACATATCCTCTAAACTGCAATAATTCATGCAAATATAGGTCTAATTCTATTTTGAAGGGGTATAACCTGCAAAAGTTTTGTCGGTGAAGAAGAAAACAATGCGCTCAACTTCCTTATTATCTGAGATATAATTAGCCAAATTTGGTATTGAATGTGATAAATTTAAATCACCGGGCTGGTTTGGAGAAATTGTAGAATCATGCGTAACTGCCGATGTATTAATCGATTGATCAAAACTATCTTTCGATGAAGAATCGATAGATTTAACGGGGCCTGCTCCCGATTTTACGGATTCCTGACTACCTGGAAACTCAAACAGCAAAGGTTCTTTGGGAGGACCGGATTTAGTTTCAAATATAGATCCTTCTCCCAAAAGCAGCCATCGGGGATTTAATGTTTTGTAGGATACCAGAATTTTCTGAATAAAAGAGGCACTGGGATAATTGCGTCCGTTCAAAACATGGGATATACTTGAACGCTGAACACCGATCTTATCTGCGAATTCTGCCGGTGATATACCTTCACTGGTCAGTAATTGGGTAATGCGATCTTTCATGGCTATAACAATTATTTCAATTTATTACAAATGTAATAAATAAAATTGAAACAATTGTAATTTATTTGGATCGTCTGGTAGTTTACATTATTGAATTCCATAAACAATTAACAATAGTATACCTTAAACAGGAATAAATAATTAATGAATAAAATTTGTTTGTAAAGTGACTTTTATGATATTTATATCACAATATATTAGCTGTTTATAATTAATCTGGTGAAACTGTCAATGACTTTCACTCAAACGAATACAGTACTGCATAAGTTGTTTAAATAAAGCTTGTAAAATACTGACATATAAGTAAATAGAGTATCAATATCATTGTATAGTCACCAATATTCCTCTAAAATGACATATGTAATCAGTCAATCTAAACATTCACTTCAGTAAATATCCATATTGTATTAATTATGTGTGTTTTATGTATTATAATTTAAGTGTATTTTGAATATTTTTTATTGCATTTATTATTGGTATTTATGGTGTGATTAGGTGATAAAATTACTTGTAACAAATGTAATTCAGAGGGTTTGTATTGGTTGTGCGCTACATTTGTCACTCAAACACACTTGATGACAAATGTAACAAACAGAAAAACGGCTAAATAAGTGGTATGATTTATAAAAACCGTTCGTGCAATTAGTTAATCGGTGGTGCTGAATTACCTGTAGTATAAGAAAAATCCTTACCGGAAGCATTTGGCTTTATATCTGTTATTCCGGATCGTTACTGTGCGCTGTGGAAATTAGGCTCTTTTGTTTTTCAAACCTTGAAAAAAGAGCAATAAATCATCTAGTAATCTGTATTTCAGTAATTTCATCCCCCATGCAACCCATTTATCCTCTTTGAGAGTGGCGCAAAAAAAATATCCCGGCATACTGGCGGGATATTTTCAATTCCTGACGTGATATTATTGAAAAAAATCAGGGCAATTCTAAAAACTAGAGAGCTCCGAAATTGACTGAAAACAAAAATTCGTAATTTAAGCTTTTCCGGTCGATGAGATAAGAAGTTCTGATTCCAATTTTAGCAGGAACGAGTAATCTGAGAAAATTTCCTTCAGCAGTCAGTTCCCCGCCGGCGGATCCGAAAGCAATCCTGAATTCACTGTTTTGATTATGCACTGGAACCATAGCCCAGGCCTGATCGTAAAATAGCCTTAATGCGATTCTTTTAATATAACTCAACTTACTTAAGCTCCAATCAGGATAAATTAAAGGCAATACATAGTCAGACTTCAGCGAAAACAATTCATGACTGGTCAGATTAGCATAACCTCGCGGATAGGAAATAAGATCAGAAAATGAACTTTCTGCTGCTTGTTTACGCTGATACCCACCGTAAATTCGTAAGCCGTGATGTCTTGTTATGCCGGGTAAATAAAGTGTTCCTTCTGCTGACCAAATCTTGCCGTAATTCCTGTCCCCAAAGGGCGAAGAGCGATAAGCAAGATCGATAACCTGGCCGATCGCCGGCTGAATATCACGATGTCCGGTTTGCAGTAAATTATGCGCATATAACCTGAATGTTAAGGGAATATTTGTTCCCCTGAAGAAACCCGACGGAGCTGACTGCTCCTGCCATATCCGTGTAATGCCTATCTGAAATTCAGGCTGGACCAGCCGGTACATTTTCCCGTGCGATAAGTTCATTGGGATACTTAATGCGTTGGTAATGTTAAGGATATTGTATGAGAATTTAATCAATTGAGTATCTTTTCTGACGACCTGACCCAATGAATTAGTATAACTTTTAATTTGATAATATTGAGACCGTTCGGGTCCATATTCAGCAGACAATTTTAAAACCGGAAAGAGGCCGGTATAGTTAAATTTAGCCACCCACTTCCCGGTTTTATTTGCAGTCGAATAATCGTACCCAAGTTGTGTGATTGCTGTACTTAGTTTATTCTGTGACATAAAGGATATTCCTGGCCTTATCTCTTGCGACTCCGAATCAATATGAGCCGGCGCCCAACTGTGAAAATTGAATAAGTGAGAGAATTTAGAGTATTTCCTTGATTGATAAGAAGTTGTGTCTAATGATGAAAAATCTGGAATCCCCTTTTCCTGTGATGACAGCTGATCAGCTAATTTATAGTGGAATGATTTTGCTGGATCAGCAACAGTGAAATTTCCCGGATTTAAGACCATTTGAACAATTTTAAAACCATCTGACGTATAATTACAATATATCAAATGGCTGCTGTCTTGGCTCAGTTGAACATCTCTGACTCCAAATCGTGATTTGGTCACCCGGTAATTTTTCTTCTCAATTAAATTAAATGCATATAAATCATCAGTTCCGTCGAATGTTCCGGTGTAATAGATCCAGTTTCCGTTCTGGACAGGCCTCACCGCTTCGTTGTAAGAGAATGGTTGCAGCACTGTTATTTTTCCGTCAAAAGGGTTAATTTTTGCCAGTGATTTACCTTGGTTTCCAAGTACAACAGCACATAACTCTGAATTATTCTCTGCCCATGAAGGGGTAAGAATAAAAAGATCCAGAGACAAAGGGGTTTCTTTTAAAATATTTCCCGATTGGGGAGATAGTAAGACGATAGAACATTTGTTTTCGCTATTCACCTTTACAGCAGCGAGATACTTCCCATCAGATGATAAGCAAGGTGCGTAGATTTTGTCCTTATACCTCTTTTCTTTGAGTGTCATATCACTCAGATTTAGAATTCGAAGTTGTGAAAATCCCCGATGTGCCCAGCGGATATCAGTTTTAGATTCAATCCAAAAAACGCTTCCTCGTCCGGATGTAACCGATTCTTCAAAAAGATTCCCGGGGGTAAAAATGGTCTTCTCCTCTCCTTTTTTATCGATCAAAACGAATCTTGTAAGTTCATCCAATGAATATTTCACAGCAAAATAAGTTGAGTCGCTCACCGGATAAGGATATTTGTAAGTTGCAAATCCCTGTTTTGGTTTTGTAATCAATTCAAATTCTGTTTTTTGCAAGGCCTGATCCTTTATTTTCCATGAATTCTGAAGTTCCGCAAAAATGGTGTCATAAAGCCCGGTTTGACTCTTTCCGGTTACCTCCTTTAAACCACGGGAAAATGCATTCACAGATAATGGTTTACGGGCAACCCAATTTAACACTTTCGACCAGCTGTCAGACCCATACTTGCTTTTTACACCTGCAACAATTTGATAACCTAGCTGATAGTAATCCGGGATATAATCTTTAAAGGAACCAAGATATGCTTTATCGTAGCTATATATTCCTTTTTCAACACTCTGGGCTTTTAACTCCATTGTGAACGAGGGAACTCTTCCTCTTCCCGAATTGCTTAGGGCAGTTTCGGCAACAACAGCATCCCCTTCCAAAAACCAAAAAGGTACATAAGCACCAATAGCTAATGCAGTTGCCTGTTCTCCAAAAATGAATTTAAATATCCCTGGCAATTTTGAATCTATTTTATCAATTTGAACAATGTGCCTAAATTCGTGAATTGCCAGCTGCTCGAGCCAGTCCTGAGCATAAATCTCCTGATGCGGCGTTGTAAACAGCTCTACGCGTGCCGGTGCCCATGCTGCAAAACCATTTGAACGAACTGTCTCAGTATGAAGAATTACCGATATTTTGCGGGGTTTGTGTTGAAGAGAATAACCTGCATAACCATATACTTTTTCAAGAACCAAAGCCATACGCTGAGCCTTAACTTCAAAACCAGAAGGATAAATAATCTGAAAATTGCTCGTATTAATCTGCTGCCAGCTTATCCCCGACGGATCCTCTCCCACTGCATAGTACTGAGCTGAAAGCAGATAACTAAAAGAAATAAAAGTGATTATCAAAAAATATCGTTTCATTCGATTTTTTTAGCAGATAATTTTTAATCTAAACCAGTGCACACTGAGCCGTAAGCCATTTTAGTACCTCCCGATTAAGATGAGGTTTTAATTTTGTCAAAACAATATTATGATAAGTATTTACCCATCTTAACTCGTCAATTGATAAAAGCTCCGGATTGATCAATTTACGATCAATAGGACACATGGTTAATGTGTCGAAAGAGAGAAAGCTGCCAAAATCTGTTTGACACTCATTATTACAGACCAATACATTTTCGATCCTGATGCCATACTTTCCTTCGCGATAAAGACCTGGTTCATCTGATAAAATCTGTCCGGCACGAATAGGCTCATTGTTATTTTCCGGTCGGATAGACATTGGCCCCTCGTGAACCGAGAGGTAGTGGCCAACACCGTGACCTGTGCCATGACCATAATTCAACCCTTTATTCCATAGCGCATTACGTGCAAGAATATCCAGCGAATACCCTCTTGTATTTATCGGGAATACTGCCATCGCAAGCTGAATCATCCCTTTAAGCACCAGCGTAAAATCTGATTTTTGTTCAGGGGTCACTTCGCCGGTTGCAATTGTCCGTGTAATATCAGTTGTACCATCAAGGTAGTGACCACCCGAATCGATCAGAAGAATTCCATCGGACTGTATTTCAACATCACTCTCAGGAGTAGTGCTGTAATGTACGATCGCACCATGAGATCCAAAAGCTACTGTGGGACAAAAGCTTTCGCCCATAAAAAAAGATTGATCAGCGCGAAATTCTTTCAGTTTATTGGCAATAGTCAACTCCGTAATTATTTCGTTCCTGAAAATTTCATCAAACCAATAAAGAAAATTAACCATTGCAACGCCATCGCGCAAGTGTGCTTGCCTCATTCCGGCAATCTCAACTTCATTTTTGATTGATTTAAGAAGAGTAGGAAATGACAATCCGTCAATTACATCACATTGGCGGGAGATGAAACGATAAATCAAAGAATTTGTGCGATCAGGATCGAGGCAAACCTTAGTCAGGCTTTTTTCTTCAAGAACGGATAATATTGATTCATAACCCATTACCCTGATTCCATCTTTTTCTAGTTCATCAATCAGATGAACTGAAAGTTTTTTTATTTCCACAAAAAGAATCGCTTCATTCTGATCAACAAAGCCATATCCTGTGAAAAGCGGATTGTATTTGATATCGTTTCCCCTTAGATTAAAAGTCCAGGCAAGATCATCAAGTTGACATATCATTGTTGATTGAGCGTCGGACTCATTCAGTCTGATTCTGATATGTGCCAGTTTTTGAGAGCGGCTGACTCCTGCAAAAGCAAGCGGATAATCAATTATCATTGACTGGGGCAATGGCGGCCGGTTTTTCCAGATTGGAGATACCAGGTCTGAGTTTATATCCAAAGTGATACCCTTCGCACTTAAATTTATCTCAAGTGAATTAGCTTCAGCTGCAGAAATTGTCAATCCATTCATCGACACAACACTCCCCTCCTTAAGTTCCTGCTCCAGCCATTGGTTAATGGTTATGGAATCTGCCTGCCGGTCTTTGATCATTGCGATTCCGGTACCGGACAACTGCGATTCGGCCTGAATAAAATACCTTGAATCGGTCCATAGCGCAGCACGCGTTTGAGTAATGGCGACTTTCCCATAAGAACCCGAAAAACCACTTATCCATTCCCGACTTTGCCAATAATCCGGAATATATTCACTTAAATGAGGATCTGTCCCACTGATGATGACAGCGTCAATACTATTTTCAAGCATTAAACCACGCAGTGAAGTAATCCGGCTTATTACATTCATTAAATATATATTAAGTACTTTATATTAAATATTTATCAATATATGTTCTGATAATATTCACCATACTATCAGAACATAATGTTTCCTTTATTATCTCTTGTGGAAAGATAAACTCAATTGCCGAAACATCATCAGCAGGAACTATGCACGAAAGATCGTCAATGGTACAAATAAAGGCAAGATCTGTGGTGAAAACCGAAAAACCGGAGAAGATATATTCATTTGGAAAGGAGACCAAAAACTCCGTTTTAATAACATCGATTCCCAGCTCCTCTTTGATTTCCCTCACCACTGCTTCCTCTGCACGTTCCATTGGTTCGACAAATCCACCAGGAAGATCAAGCATTCCTTTTGCAGGTTCGATTGCACGTCTGGCCAGTAAAAGTTTACCTTCATTATTAAATATCAGGCATGCAACTGCTGCCGAACTATTGATATAATAAACGAACCGACACTCTTCGCAATGAAAAGAGCGTCCCTTATCATTGGTTTTGAATTCGTTGCATCCGCATTTGGGACAATACCTGATTACATCTTCAGGAAGTGTTTTATCGATCATATTAAAGGTTATTTGGCTGCTGATTACCAGCGGAAAATCAGGTTACTTCACAATTTTCTCTGCTTTCATCCAGTCGATGAGCAACTGCGGCCACTGATCATAAGGCTTGCCACCCTTGGTCATTCCAAAGCCATGTCCTCCCTCACGAAAAATATGAAGCTCGGCCGGTATCCCCTTTTCTTTTAAGGCGCTGTAAAACTCAATGCTGTTACGGGGAGGCACTGCTTTATCATCATCAGCCAGAACCAAAAATGCCGGTGGTGTTTCTTTGGTAACCTGAAGCTCATTCGAATAGTAATGAATGAGTTTGAGATCGTGATTCTTGCCCATAAGGTTTTCTCGTGATCCCATGTGACCCCAGAGTTCATTAAAGGTGATAACCGGATAAACCAACACTGCAAAATCCGGGCGGCAACTCATTTTCTCAATCTCGTTATTCGCTTCGATCCTCCCCTTGTCAAAATGTGTTGCAGCAGTTGACGCAAGGTGACCACCGGCAGAAAAACCTGAAATTCCAATCTTTCCGGGATCTATTCCCCATGCGCCTGCATTGAAACGAACAGTACGTAAGGCATGCTGCGTGTCGGCCAGAGGTATTTCATGATGACCGTACGGAAGTCTGTATTTGAGTACGATTCCGGCAATTCCTTTGCTTTGCAAATATTCGGCATAAATATAACCTTCGTGATCCATAGCCTCGATACCATAACCACCACCGGGACAAATCACAATTGCCGCGCCTGTGTTTTTATCATTGTCCGGCAAATAAATCGTTAATGTAGGCTCAGATACGAATCTGACCATCTTCCCGTTAAAGGTTTCTTCGGGTTGCGGACATTCGTTATTTCCAGGGGCACCATTCGGCCATAATTTTACAACTTTCTGCGCAACTGCTAATTGCACAACAGCCAATGTAAAAAACATAAGAATAAAAATTTGTTTCATTATCTGAGTATTATTAAAACTTCTTACGGATAAAAGTAGAAAATATCGTGGCTAATTTTACCTTTGTTTTTTTATTTTGGGTAAAGAAGATCATTATTTTCAGTCATTTTTGTTTTCATGAGTTTTAGTCTGCTTTGGGAAGGTTTTATAATTGGCATTGCGGTATCGGTTCCATTGGGTCCATTAGGGATGCTCTGCATCAAGCGAACAGTCAATAAGAACTGGAAATCAGGATTTTCATCCGGTTTGGGAATTGCCGCTTCCGATGCTATTTATGCCATTATTGCCGGATTCAGTCTCACTATTATTATAAATTTCATCAGCAGCTATGAAATTTATTTTAAGATACTCGGAACCAGTATGATGGTGTTTCTTGGGTTATACATCTTCATGTCGAATCCGGCGAAGGAGATCCAAAAGTTTAAACAAAAAGGGACTTCGTATCTTCAGGATTTCCTGACTGCTTTTTTGCTGACGATCACAAATCCACTTTCCGTTTTTGTTTTTATCGCAATTTTCACCAGCTATAGTGTTGTTCTCCAACTGTCTCAATTATTCGAAGCACTCCTGATTATCGGAGGCATATTTGTGGGGGGTGCATCGTGGTGGTTTATTCTGACAGGGCTCGCCTATCTTTTCAAGCATAAACTGACCATTAATACCTTGTGGTGGGCGAATAAAATAATAGGTTTAAGTGTAATGCTCATTGCATTTGTACTGTTTATATTTTTATTTAAGCAGGAGATCTAAACCATCTTTTCATGCAAAGTCCGGGTAAATTCCTCGGGAGCTCGTCGTGGTTTCCCTGTAAGAGCGTCAATAAATCCAAGCACTACATCTCCTTCGTTGATCAGCTCCCCTTTCTCATTAAATATTTGGGAGAATATTCTGAATTTCACTTTGGGAATTTCTTTAATAATCGTTCGGATGGTGAGCATCTCATCATAAATGGCAGGCTTATGATAAACGGCATTCAATGAGCGGACCGGCAAAATAATACCACTCTCTTCAACTTCACGGTAAGATTTCCAGATATTCCGGATCAGATCGGTCCGGCCAATCTCATATAACCGGGGATAATTTCCATAATACATCACTCCCATCCGGTCTGTATCGCCATAACATACCCTGTAATTGGAATCATAAGTCACCATATGCATAAATTTTCAAGTGTGATTGAAAAAATGTACGCAAAAAAAATGTGCGCAAAAAATTAAAGCCTGTACATCAGTGATATACAGGCTTTTTGGTGACCCAGCTGGGATTCGAACCCAGGACCCCATCCTTAAAAGGGATGTGCTCTACCAACTGAGCTACTGAGTCATCCTTATTTGCTTCTGTTTTTCAAAAGCGGTTGCAAAAATATGCTTTTAATATTAAACCATCAACAGATAACCCATTTAAATCGAATATAATTTATAAAGTGCTGTAATTCAATAAGTAAATTTGGAATATTTGGACACAATTACACCTTAACTTAATATTTTATGTTACTTTTAATCGATTTGATTGATAAATCGAACTTCCTGATAAAACAAATTCCTATTTTCGTGAAGTAATTTTCCAGTCAAATTTAAGTTTAGTAAAGCATTGAAATCTAAAAGATCAGAATCCTATAAATTCAGTTTAATGACAAAATCCCGATTATGAATATTCAAATGGTTGATTTATATAAGCAATACCTCAAAATAAAGGGTGAAATTGATCTGGAAATACAGAAAGTCATCGAATCTTCGGTCTTTGTAAAAGGAGGAAAAGTTGTTGAACTGGAAGAGAATTTGAGAAAATATCTGAATGTCAATCATGTAATCACTTGTGGAAACGGAACAGATGCCCTTCAATTGGCATTGATGGCTTTGGATATCCCTGAAGGTAGCGAAGTAATTACGACACCATTTACTTTTGTTTCGACCCTCGAAGTTTTAGCATTGATGAAACTGAAGCCTGTTCTTGCCGATGTCGATCCGGATACTTTCAATATTGTTCCTGAAAAAATTCGGGAATGCATCACTCCAAGTACAAAAGCTATTGTTCCGGTTCATCTGTTCGGGCAGTGCGCCGATATGGAATCGATCAATGAGATCGCTCAAAAACATAATCTGTTTGTGATTGAAGATGCTTGTCAGGCATTGGGAACCGATTA
>CAYHDA010000018.1:19549-27197 GCA_964355145.1 uncultured Mariniphaga sp. | reverse complement strand
CTATAACAGTATCAGACAAACCGTTGGAAGTTGAATCAATATTGATTGTTGGATTACCGGTGGTTCCGGCATATATCCGGTAGCGGACGGCATAAGGATCTGTATTCTTCCGCCATTTAAGCGTTACCAGATTATTGCATGAAAGAGTTGTCAACCCGGCCGGGGCAGCAGATGGATTAGATAATGTCCTGGGTGTAACAATATTTGTATTATCCGAGGTTCCTCCAATATTATAAGCTCTTACCCTGTAGTAATACTGCGTTCTTGCATTTAAACCTGTAATTTTCAAACTGGTAACATTACCGACATCCCTATCATCATAGCCACTGACGAATGTTGTAAATCCGCTGTTGGTGGAAAGATCGAATTTATAACCGGTAGCAGTGGCTGAAGCATTCCAGTTAGCCGTGAAACTTGTCTGAAGGATATTAGTTGCCTGATTTGCAGATGAAGCTGCCGGAGGACTCGGTAAAGTTGGTGCAGTGAATGAAACTGTCTTATTTATATTGTCTTCAATTATGTTTGTGATTGGCCGGTTGGTACTGACTGCGGCCCACGAAAGCGAGTTGGGTATGGTAATATCAGTAAAAGCAATTTTATTGCCGGTTCCGGGGAATGGCAAACCGCTACTATTGATAACTCCGTAACCAATTGGCGGCAAAACGGTTGCGTTGGCACAAACCGGATACATCCCCTGATGACTTGTTGTATTTATCCCATTCCCGGCACTATTGATATAGTTTTCATCGACATGATAGATCACCATGCCATGCCCGGGAATATAACTATCGAATTTTTGCTTTTGCCGGTTTTCGATCAGAAAAAACTCATTGGAAGTAGCTGTATTTAACCGGTAAAAACTGTTGGCATTTTGTTCTGCATTGTCGAGTGTGATATTTGCACCGGAGGGTAAGGCAGTTGTGGTCGCCCAGTTATAAACATATATTTTGGTATACGGGTTATGATGTGCAGGCGTTACTCCTGAATTATTCCAGGTTCCGCCGGCCATGACATCCCAGTTTCCGGTACCGACGTACGATCCATTAACAGTATTGTCAGTATCATAAAAATCCAAAGCACCCATCACATGGCCAAACTCATGGCATATTACACCTATGCGGGTCATACCGGTGCCACTGCTCCCTCGTAATTCCGCCGAGCAGGCATAGGCGTTAATAAACTTTCCATCAAGTAGTAAACTGGGAACACCTGATGAATGCGCCCAGATCGCATTTGCACTTACACCGGCAACTTCTTCGCCATAACCGGCATAAATCATATAAATTCCATCGACCGACCCATCATTATCATTATCAAAATCAGCGTAATTAACAGATGGATTAGCCAGTTTAATTGCTTCAGTAACCAAAGCTCCAGGGTTGACATCATCTCCGTTTGCATTGTTCGCACCATAAAAAGCCATATTTTGAGCAGCTGTAAATGGACCTGCAACAGTAACTGTTAAATCGAGCTTTCCAAAAGAGTTTTCTTTATGAAAATCGTAAACACTTCCCATTGCGCCATCCGCAACAAAGCCAACCTGATTAAATAAATTTTCAAAATCAGTTTTCGTTTTAGTGAAGGCTTTATCTGAAAATCCAATTAAGAGGCAGACAAGTTTTCTGGCGCCTGAGGTAGGGAAAGCTTTCAAAGCACTCTTTAAGTACATATTTGAAATACTTTTCATCATCCCGACCTGACTTTTTGAATAACCAAGTCCTTTGGAGGTTTTACTCAGAAATTCAATATCCTTAAGATTTCTGTCTGACTCATTCTTAGCGGAAACACCTGAAGGAATCATATCATTGGCGATATTGAGTACCGCAAACTCATAAACACCCACTGAGTTGCGCATAACAGAGTACCCATCAACGGTTTGAGCCCACTTCACGTGCTCGTCTCCCCTTTGAATTATTGTAATTTTTGTACCATCCGGTTGGTTGATCTCAACCGGATACGGGTAAGCAGAAACGCCAAAAGCCAAATGATTATTTGCAAACCAATTTAGAAACAAAAACAGGAAGAGAATCAGTTTTCTCATTTTATCCGATCATTATTTCTCCCCGTTAAAATATTTGATTTTTATTTTGTCCCACCATTCATCGTATCCAAGGCTGGATTTGAACTTCAGATAAACATCTTTACCAATCAACAAAATTCCTATCCAGAACAAAACCTCCCCTGCCACAATCAGGATTGTGGTTATTGCAATCTTGATCTTAGCATCTATGGTGACAAATGGAAGTGCAAATATGGTCAGAAAAATTAATACTGATATTGAAATCAATACTATTCCCAAGGTAAATTTCCACTTTTTTATGTTCATCAATTATCCCTTTATTCTTTCTTTCCTAACCACGATAAAACTACGAATAAAATAGCCTAAAGTAACAGCACTTGAAATCATCATAATCACAACCCTGGTGATGGCTCCAGTATCCATGCGGCCGATTGCCCCTGTCAAAGGCTTAACAAGCGCAATTAGAAATAGAAACGTCAGGATCACAGAGAGATGTGCAATTGACTTATTTCCTGATTTTACTCCTTTAATCAAAGAGAGTAATAAAGCTCCGGCAAATACCGGAATAAGAGCGGTTGGAGATGGCATTTCGGAACCCCAATAGCCCCATAGACCGAGTAGAATCAAAACAAATGCATTTATCATGCTCACCAGATATACTTTCATCGAAGATTTTTTAAATATGATATTAAGACAACAACCTTGTATGAAATAATGTTGCAAAAAGGAAAGATAAGCAGGAGAAATAATGTCGTATTATTTCTCTCCGCTGAATTTTGATGGATACCGTTCTGCCCCTTTCATTGCAAACCAGATGATCCTGTTAAACAGATCGTCATCACCGGCATCAATGTGGTCGAATTGCGGCTCAAGACTTTTACGGGCAAAATGAAGGGCGGCTCCATTCAATTCAGCCAAACTCTTATTCATCTCATTCAGCGGAATTTGGTTAGGCAACGATTTGAAAGGGGTAAAATCGGGGGTATAGGTAAAACAATCAAACATTGGCATGGCGGTAGCATCACTGATGTTCATGGGAGGAATTCCAAGAATCTGCTCAATAGTACGCACCACTGACACCTGATTGTAATTCGTCTTTACTGTTTTCCTGAGTCTGGAATAGGGACTCACAACTGCACCCACTGTACGATAGGCTGATACGTGATCCCACCCATCCTGCGAATCATCTTCAGTTATAAAAACAGCGGTATTTTTCCAAAAACGGCTTTTGGAAATTGCCTCAATGATCTGACCTACTGCCAGGTCATTATCGGCGACAAATGCCCTTGGTGTGGGTAATCCCGGACGGGTTCCGGCAGTATGGTCATTTGAAAGAGCCATCACCATCAGCTCAGGCAATTGGTCACCCTCCATCTTATCATAAGCATCCAGTTCGTCTATAAAATTCTTCGCTCTCAGGATATCCGGAATCAGATGATTGTCGGAACCGGGAAAATTCGGACTTAGAATTTTTTCAACCGGCTTGATTGTCGTTGTGTTTTTAAATTCAAATTTCTCCCTTTTTTGGAATCCCTCATAAATTGAAGTCCAGTTCAGCTTATTATCAAATTCCACATCACACGCCTCTCCATAAATCCGCACACTTTTCCCATTTCTGAGTGCATTATCCCAAATAAATCCTGTTGGTGCATACACAAGCGCATCAGATTGAACGTGAGGATAACTTCTGATCCATGCCCGGACATTTTTCTCAACATAATCCGTTACGATTCCCATGTCTGTCCATTGGTGTCCTTCGGCAGAGCATTTCCCGGAAGCATAATAGTTGTCCATCAGCAGAAATTCATCTGTAATTTTATGGATATTCGGTGTGACTTTTTTCCCGAAGACGCACAATGCTGAGTCTCCGTCACCGGCTGGCACATCGCCAAGTACCTGATCGTAGGTCCTGTTCTCCTTTATGATGTAAAGTACGTGTTTGAATACCGATGGTTCACCAATCCGAAGAGGGACTGGTACCGGGACTGCATTTTTCCGCGGCAATTTATCGGTGAGTGCAAGTCTGAAAAGTTGATTACTCTTTTCTACCTTCTCTGTATATTTATTCAACGTTGATTTTTGGGGTACAGGAATTACAGAAACTGAGGCCATCATCCGGTGTGAATTATAAGTCGCCTTCCCTGTTTTTTCTGAAACAGACGGGATCCTGGATCCTTCCGCCTCAATATTTGCAACAAACAACAACGAATCCCGATAAACGGCAATTCCTCCGGGATATGCACCGGTAGGAATAAATCCTTCTACTTCGCTTTTATTCTCAGTGGAGGCGGCTGAAGAAAGTTTTCCCAGTCTGACAACTGCCAAAGCATTGTCCATCCCATTAGCAACATAAAGTGTTTTACCTGCAGCATCAATGGCCAAACCATTTGGAGAATCACCGAAATAGTTATTTTTATCAGGAGTCAGGCGAACTGATATTTGTTCAGTCACCACATCCGTCTGTGTATTGATAACTGAAACCATATCGCTGTTGGCATTGGCTACATAAACGAATTTCCGGTTATTGCCGGTTATGATATCATTGGGATGCAATCCAACCAAAATCTCCTTTATTAATTTTCCTGTTTTTGAGTCGAAAACACTAACACTCCCCTCGCGGGTCGCACCAGTCAACGGATCAACTTTGGCTGCCCCCCATGGAACGCCGGCCACATCCACATCAGCTTTGTCAGGAACAGACCCGGCCCAGTTTGATACATACAGTTTCCCGCCAGCCTCTGTGATCCCAAAAGGCGCTACTCCTGCCGGCACTGACCAGATCGTTTTACCTGTCGAAACATCCAGCTTTTCAATGGTATTATTCCCGTTAAGCACAACATAAAGTTTTGGAGAGCCCGATTCGTCTATGATCAGCAGTTCGTTTGGCAAGGCTGATCCGGCCGGTTTAACCGCCAAAAAAGGAAATGTTTTCAAAACGCTTATTTTTTTCTGATTCCATATCGCCTGAATAACAAGCGATTGACCTTTCCCCACTGCACTCCAGAAAAGTTCGTATCCATCTCCTGTTTTAAGCCATGCAATTCCGGAATAGGTATTCATTAACCCTTCCTTGGTAAAATATTCTTTTAGCGGAAAGCGAGCAGCTATTTTTTTTGTAGCCGGATTGATGATGACAATTGAGTATCTTCCTTCTACAGCGACCCATTTCCCATCCGGCGAAAGGGCACAATCGAGCGCGTGATTTTCACTCTCTTTATCTCCAAAGTAGATCTGCTCACCTGCGGGATCGATCCATTTGTTGTAGGGCATCAGAACCGGAAGATCATTCCCCGAAAGGGTGCTGCTCTCATAAGAGGTTAAATATTTCTTTTGCTGCTTTAGAGACTTCTCCGACTGAGCAAATGCAGAAAGCGCTGATAAAAATAATAATGATGCGACGATCAGTGATAGAATATTTTTCATTTTATGGAAAAATTAAGTGTGCTTTCAAATTTCAGGTTAAAAATAAGAACCAGTTTTTATCTGTCTGAACTATTTGAGATTTTAGTATTTATATAAAGTTTGCAATTTTAATTTATTCGGCAAAGTCCTCATAATGCCCTCCGATGGCAAATATATGAATTGAGTTATCATTGAATTTATAAATAAGCCGATCATATTGAGACAATTTTCGAGACCAAAAACCCGCTAATTCATACTTTAACTGTTCCGGCTTGCCTGTCCCCGATTCAGGATTATTCCTTTGCATCTCCTTTAAAATACGACAAAGATTTTTATGAAGTATTTTATCTTTTATCCTCAAATCTTCATAAACCATCCAGGTATTCCCCTCAAAAACGATTGATCTCATCAATTTGTTTCGGATTTGGTTGATAGCCACTACCGCTCGAATAGGTTTGCAATGATTCTGCAACCTGACGCATCAACGATTTGTTTCTCAACACATAGAGTATTTCCTGATCACGTTCCCAATCTTCAGCACTTACAATAATGAAATCCTTTCCCGTTCGTCGGTTCACTCTTATAGGAAGATGCTCCTCAATGGCCTTGTCGACAAAGTCCTTAAGATTGGCTCTGAATTTATTGACTGATAGTTCAATCATGATATTAAATATTATTACCCAACAAATGTACTGTTATTTAGTACATATAAAATCAATTTATTAGTAAATAAAGATGGTTATAAAATACTTCACCTTCCTGACGCCTTTTCTGCTACCATCATCAGCACCGTCTTATCGCTCCATTCCTGACAATGTCCAGCCATTGGTGTGAAGGAAATTTTGGCATCCGACTTCGGATTTTCCGTTTTATCGAGGTGCATTTTCAAAAATCTTGTCGCAACATTCGAATAAAGACCATCCATATCGCCGGACCATACCCAAATTTTACCCTGAAGCTTTGGTCCGAGCATGGTCCAGTTCTTCTCGAGAACTTTCTTCAAATCATATTTCTCCCATTGTTTTGCGATAGCGTGATCTATATTCCCCGTTACCGGATCAAACATTAGTGATGGGAGACCATCTTTGCCTTTAGGTCCGAATACAGCATTGTAAGCGCCAAACTGCTGCCCTGAGATGAGGTAATTACCCGTTCTGCTAAGTACATTTTCATCGTAAATACATTCCTGCATCGAGCCTTTGGGTTCGCCATAAACAGTCCGTGATTCTGGTTGCAGGTAGTCAAAGCGATTATAAAAAACGCTCTTATCCTGATAAATATTAATAAGGCCATAATGTTCAAAATCAACAGGATCGGGGCTATAGGCCCAAGTGCCATTGAAAAAATCAGGATAAAAAATTTGCAATCCCAAGGCAACCCATCCACCCGTAGAGGCTCCGGCAAGAAAGCGTTTGCCGGAATCCTTATTGTAATGCACCTGTTTTTCAATTTCAGGAATCAACTCTTCAGTCAGCGCTTTGCCGCAAGGGCCATTGTTCTCCGAGTCAACCTGATAAGAGTCGCCGTAAGGGCCTTGGGAATCTAAAAAGACGTAAATAACCTGAGGTGCATTATTCGAAAACCACCATCCGGAAAAATCTTTATTGGCAATCATCCCGTTAACTCCATCATAACGACCATTCAGTCCAGGTGCACGATAGCAAATTGGATACGACTTATCCGGATTTTCGAAATATCCGGAAGGTAACAACACAGATGCTTTTAAAAACCGTGGTCTGCCCCAGAAATCGGATAGAACCTTACTTTTTATGACTACTGTTTTAACAAATTTATGACTCACAATTGTGAAGGGAGGAATAATTTTATTCAGGTGCAGCGTCAGACTGGAACCATTTATCAATACCACAGAATCGACATTGCTAACAAGATTACCAGGAACATTATCCTGCCCGTCGTCGATATTTTGTTTATAAACAGCCTGGTAATAGATTTTTGCAGAAGGCTGAGTGAATCCTGTTTCAAGTCCTGAGCTGAGTACCTCTTTACTTCTTGTATCAAAGACAAAAGTACCTGAAGCCTCCCAATTTTGTGGTGTGACACCAATTTTAATATCCGGACTTTTATAAGGCTCTTTTTCCAGTTCCGTTGCTAAATAAAGGAGTAGACGTCCTCCTTTAATATAAGAAGCTCTCACCTCCGGTGACACTGTAATGGCAGCCTTTAAAAAATGGCGTTCCTGAGCATTGGTGATGAATGGAACCGCAA
>CAYHDA010000018.1:0-19449 GCA_964355145.1 uncultured Mariniphaga sp. | reverse complement strand
TTCATTTGCAACTATTTATATTATAATAAGTTAGGCCCATCAGGACGAATTGACCAATTTTGCAAAAATAAACCTTTATACGATACAATTGCAGCTTGGAATAACAGATATTCCAGAAAAAATCATTATGTTTATTAGTATCAATCTTCCAATCCTCTGGAGCCAATAGTGGTTTCAACCAATTCACACCTTAACCATTTCTCAATTGGACTAAATTACAACATATCCTCCAATACATTTAACAAAAAGAACAGACAGAACTGACCGGACCAGTCAGAGCATGCTTAAGGAAGTAACCTACAGAATATCCGGGGCCGAAAGCTTAAAAGCTGGCTGCAATTTTCTTCACAGCGATGATCTGAACCGGTCCCATCAAACCAGAGGCAGGCAATGTTTTAAACCCAAACTCTCTGGGGATTTCTGTACTTACAGCACCACTTCCAAACACGGGAACAAGTTCCTGTGGAACCGGAGGAGGCTCTTTCATTGCAGAAACTCTGTTGATCAACGTATTGGTCACCAAAATCTCCAGCTTATTCTCACCCGGTCTGACGGCACCGGTAGCATCCGGTTTCTGACCACGCATCCAGACAGTTCCAATGGGTTGATTATTCAGCCTTATTTCTGCGATATTCCCAACCTTCCCCAAATCAAGAAAAAGCCGGATATCTTTCTGCACGTATTCTGCGGGCAGATTGAAACTGATTTCGTAACGCCCTGTGCCGCTGAAATTCCGGCTCGTCGGATCATCAACCCACGAATAAAGGGATTCAGTCTGTTTTGAAATCAATGGAAAACCTTCCCCTTTCAGTTCGATGTTCCATTTTCCTGAGACCAGAAAAGGTGCCGGTATTCCTGAAACTAAAGTTGTTATCGTTCGCTCATCCGCGCCTGATTTTACGGTTGTATAATAAGTTCCGTTTTGAAGTGCATATGCTTTGAGTCCGTTTTTGCCGGCTTCGGAAATCTCAGAAAAATCAGATCTGGTTACATAAGCTTCCGGTTCCCCAGTCGAAAACTCCAAAAACAGTGATTCATAGGGAGCCAGATTTAATGGCACTTTGATTCCGTCTTTGACTTCGCAAAAATTAAGTACCGGAGTAATTTCGCCGGTAAATGGATTCCATTTACGAATAACCTTACTTTTCACCCGAAAAGTAATTGGAATTGTACTGGGTTTATCCTGAATATTGGAAACAAAATAAAAATCTTTCTCTGCCAGTTTCCGGTGAATAAATGTCAATCCTTCGTTCTTTCGCAAACCTTCATTCACAAAATCGATCCCGAAGTCGGGGGCGATATGCCGGCGGATCGTCTCCAAAAAGGGATCAAGTGCGCTGCTTCGTTTATCCCACCAGATCTGACGGTCGATCACATTCTTAAGCTGATAAGTGCCGCCTTTGCCAAAAGGATTCATCTTCACACCCTCGACTATTCCAGGGCCGCTGAGTCCATATGGATTATCCGTTTTGCCATCTGCCTGTTTGGGTTTATTGAACAGACTATTTGCAATTTCCTTTACTTTTTCGTCCGTCAGTTTATAATCCTTTAAACCGGTTGATTTTTCGGGTATTCGTTCCAAAGCGATGACTACCCCTCCCTGCTCCACATATTTTTCAATAAATTGGAGGGTTTTTAAAGGAATGGTTTCCACGTTTGGAAGGATAAGGACTTTATACTGAAGGTTGCGGATCTTTATTTTACCATTTTCGATCTTGGCAAGATTTTGCAAAGCATCATCGTTAAGCAAATCGTAATCATAACCATTTGAAATAAGCAGATTGCCTAATTCGCCCCAATTGAATTCGCGTGTCCATTTGCGCATATTCAATACATTGATTGCCCATTGATTAGCCAATGGTGAATAGAGTGCGATATCGGGTGAAAAATCACCCTGGCGGAGTAGGTAAGAGCACCGGGCAATATATTCAGCCAGTTTGGGATAATAATTCCACCATACATTCTGGGGTTGTATATATGCTGCAAAAGGGAGAGAACGTGTGGGAGAAACACTTTTCTCGGGTGAAAAATTAAATCCGTGATTATAGAATTTTGTGGCGCCGGCAAGGAGGTAGCCATCACTGGCAATTTTCAGTTCTTCCAATGTTTCGCGGTATCTTTCCCAATGAATAAAGGTATATACTTCTGCAGAAACAACATTCCGTCCATAGATATGTGCCCCCGACGAAACATATTGTTTCGGACCAATCCTTGTATCGAACCAATCGGCGGCATCTTTCTCCCCCGCAGTAATTTCCATTTCAGGGATATGCGCCATTCCGGAGGCTTCAATATTATCGGTATTGAAACCATATGATTGTATTCGCCCCTGAATATGATGGGCCTCGCACCATCCTAGAAAAGTCTTGAAGAAAACGTTTAATCCTGTTTTATGGAGAAATTCGTTCACATCATACCTTATTTTGGGTGAAATATCTCCTACTTCCCACCAGATAGCAGGCAGAAATGGAGTAAGGTCATATCCTTTCTCATTTTTAAATTCTTCCAATAGTCCGGTGGTCCAGTTGATACCACTGGAAAGACTCGCCAGTTCGAAGCTGTCGGCAAAAAATGAATCAACAGTTTTCCCAAATTCATCCCCAAAAGCGCTGTAAAATTTGTTTCCCAGGTAATCGCAATAACTTTGCATGGCCTTTTTACTAAAGTGATCAACGGCATCGCTTGTTCCGTTTTTCTTCAACCAAAACGCCATCAGACGCCATTCTCCCTCAGGTACTTTCCAGGTTATCTTATTGCCGGCAACCTTATCTGTAATGTTAACCAGCGACTTCTCGGAAATCTTTCCATCCCGGCCAATCTTTCCTGCAATAACTGCCAATAAAGTTTCCTTCCCATCCAGTTTTGGGGTATGTATTTCCCATGATCTTTTAGTTTTCGTCAATTTATCCGGCAAATCTCCGCTGAAATCCTGGTTGCCTGCAATATCGATAAAGGTCGGCACCATATCTTTACTCTTATCTTCCTCCTTCACCCATGCCCCTCCGATAATCCATCCCGGACCGCCAAAATTCAGTGAAATTTCCATCCCGAGTCTTTTTGCCTCTTTCACCGTATGTTTTAGCATCTCCATAAATTCGTCCGATAAATAAGGGATATTCCCCTTTTCATAGACCGGACTCATCGAAATTTGCTCCACGCCCCTGATACCATGACTGCGCATCTCCTCCAGCTCATGGGTGATCTCAGCTTTTGAAACAGGATTTCCGGGCCACCACCAACGGGTATGCGGCCAACAATCAAGAGGCGGATTTTTAAAATTTATCCCGATTGGATCCTTTTCCATTCCTCCGGAATTTTGAGCATCTGAACTGAATGCAGCAAGAAGAAAGACGGCGAGAATCAGGTAAATTATTTTCATTTCGTTAGTTTTAGTAAAAGCATTAAAAATTTGGCTTAAGTCTCCTCTTTTCAAACAAAGTAAAGCTCTTTTAATTGGAAAGACTACCGATATTTTAATCAATTTCTATGGTTAATTACCCAATTTCAGGGTTCTGTTAATGATGTAGTTAAAAAACTATGAAGAATAGACAAAAACCCATTAAATCAATTCAGTCAAATTAAATATGTTTGACAGTCAAAACACCAAAACTTTCAACACAAACAAAATAATCAGCGTATGAAAAGCTCCTCTGTTGACAATAGCACAACCTTGCTTAAAAACAACCCTGTCAGAATCGTTTCCATGTTAAAAACCACAACCTTTATGCAAAGAAATTTGCTGTTTTATTGTTTGTTTTTCTTCTGTGGTATACTAAGCATGAATTCGTTGGCACAAACTCAGGGTCAGCCCCGGGATGGAAAACTACTTAGAGGCGACAAATGGCTTCCATTCAGCTATCCGGCTAAAGCCGATTTCTACATCTCACTTTCAGGCGACGACCGTTGGTCAGGAACACTTCCGGAGCCAAATGCCGGTAAAACGGACGGACCGTTTCAAACCATCAAACGGGCACAAAAAGCTGTCCGTGAATTAAAATCAAGGGTCTTTTTCCCAAAAGATATACCCATTGAAAAACGTTGGATTGGTTCACCTCATACTTTGGGAAGAGGTAAAGATATTCTGGTATATATCCGCGAGGGTCACTATTTTTTAAGTCAGCCTTTAATATTTGGACCTGCTGATGGCGGCGAGAGGGTGGAAACGAATCTTCCTACCGGTGCATTCGAATACCATAAATTAAAAGATCATTATGTGACATATGCTGCCTATCCGGGAGAAAAGCCTGTAATCTCAGGAGAAGTACCTGTCTCAGGATGGAAGAAAACCGAAAAAACCTGGAGCGCCCGATTTGACGCCGACACTGCTGCGATGCTGGTTGTGGATGGTAAAAAACAAGTGCTTGCCCGCACTCCGAATGAAGGTTATTTCACTCCTTTGGCAATCTCGAAGTCAACCGGTGAACTCAATTTTAAAAAAGGAGATCTCAAAGCATGGAAAGAAATGGAGGGCAACAGGATCATTATGCTGCTGCGCTGGCATACCGGCATTAATTCGATTACGAAAGTGGATGAAAAAGCAGGGATCGCTACCTTAAAAAATCTTCAGGAGGGAGTCATTATCGTTCCACCAAGGTATTATGTTGAAAATATCAAAGCGCTGCTAGATGCTCCGGGAGAGTGGTTTTTTGACAAAAAAACCAAAGAAATCAGCTATATTCCAATAAATGAAGCCGCAGATCCAAACAAATCGGCAATTGGCGTTCCTGTCATCAACCAGTTAATTGAAGTACGCGGAAAAACCGGGCAACCAGTTCGTAATCTTCGAATCTACGGATTAACCTTTGAAGGTGCAATGACAGGAAGAAACTCAGCAATTTATAATTATGATGGTGTTGACGGATCAACCGGAGTGGCCGAGGCTCCCACGGCTTCGAATAGCGCTGTCAGTTTTGAATTTGCACACGCCTGCGAATTTGTCGGCGGTGAAGTTCGCTCCTGCAACGGGACCGGAATTACTGTAAAAACAGGATGCTACCAAACGCGGATCCTCAATAACCGTTTTGAATCGCTGGACGATGGCGGCGTTTATGCCAATGGATCCGCTAACCCGGAGGATGGCAGGGCGATTATCAGGGAAACAATTATCTCCTATAATAAACTTTACGATTGCGGAGGGATTAGCATTTATTCAAATAATACTCTAATGACCACAATTTCGCATAATTATATTACTAAAACGAGAGGCCGATATGGAATTGATGTCGGTGGCTGGTCAAATCAGGAAGAGGCAATTGACGGCGGATATACTGTTGAATATAATCACCTCGATGATGTTCAGCGCGATGCGGATGATTCGGGCGCCATTAAAACAGCCGGATTGACTTTTAACTCAGTGATCCGAAGAAATCTGATCCATGATGTAAGGGCAGGATTCTTTAACGACAATGTCGGTTTTTGGTTCGACAATATGTCATCGGCCTGGACAACCCAGGAGAATATTTACTATAATCTGGAGCAAGGCGAATGGAAACTTTGTGCAGCGCTCGCTGAAGATAATATCTATAGCAATAATTTCAAAATCGAAGCGCCTGTTAATCCTCCGGAAACAATCATCGATGGTGATCCGCAATTCGACGTAAGTAATTTAACCGTTGATGCTGCCTCAAAATCAGCATCAGGAGCGGTTGTAGCTGGCAGCGTGATTCATCTTTCAGCCAGTGTTTTAAATCTCGGTTCAACAGGTTCGGCCCCTGTTATTCTTTATCTTGACGGGAAAGTACATGAAGAAAAACTTTTCCCTGTCATCAAAAATAATAAGCGGAAGATTGAATTCGAAGTTCGGATTTACGAGAAAGGCGACCATCAGCTGGCAATTGGCTCAGCACCCTATCAGACAGTAAAAATTGAAGGTGATAAACCGGCTGTCGTTTTCGAAGATTTCAGAATAAACAGCGACCGGTTGTTAAAAGGGGAGAAACTCAAAGCCATGGCGGTTGCAAAAAATCTTACGTCAGAGTCACAAAAAATGACCGTTACTTTTTTCATGGATAATTCAAAAGTTGACAGCAAATCAATTGACCTCAACACAAAAGAATCAAAAGAAATAGCCTTTGAATTTGAACCTTCAGCCGGGAAACATTCTCTGCGGATAGAAAACAGTGCAGAGAAGAATCTGACCGTTTTTGAGGCAGTTGCCCTTGATATTTCGAAAATGGAAATCCGTCAATATTGCTCGGTTAAAGCAAAACCCTATGAAATTGAAGCAGATGCAAAAGCAAACAGGTTTAAAATCACTGCAAGTGGCTCCGATTTTTATCACGCTGAAGATTCTTATGCCTCTGTGTATTTGAAAGGTATTAAAGGTGATTTTGTCGCTACAGTAAAAATCAGCCGGTTCGGCGACCGCACTCACGAGTGGTTCCGTTCAGGCCTCTTTGTGCGAAATGATATTTCTCAGAGTTTTGATGTTCAGCCCGGAAGCAAAGGATCGGTTCTGGTGTTTGGCACTCCCGGACGGGCCGGAATTCAATACGATGAATTTGCGAATGGCTGTATGCATAAAGCGAGCAGTCAGAACCTGCCCGAAAATTCTAAAACGCCGCTTTATCTGAAAATTGTACGGCAAGGCAATAGTTTCAGCGGTTATATCAGCCTAGATGGTAAAAACTGGATCGTTGAAAGACATTCTGCCGCTATTCCGGGAGTGACTGAGGCTGTAGACCTGGGTCTGGCTGCCGGAGGACCTGACAAGAGACAATACTGGGTGGAATTCACAGACTGGAAGATAGAGGTAGCCAAGGAGCAATGATCAATGTTCAATGATTAATGTTCAATGATTAATGTTCAATGTTTAATGTTCAATGATTAATGTTCAATGATCAATGTTCAATGATTAATGTTCAATGATTAATGTTCAATGATTAATGTTCAATGTTCAATGATCAATGATCAATGTTCAATGATATAAAAATATAAATCTGAGTATAAACCAATTTTCAAAGTATGAAAACAGCAATGCTTCCTTTGGTTCTTTTTGTGCTCCTTCTGAATTCAGGGTGCCAGACAACGCCTCAGTTATCTGAAGATATCTGGAGCCTTGCCACCGCAAGGAAATCAGATTTACGCTTAGGAGTGTATTTTACGGCTAATACTGTTGACCAGTGTTTCACTACCGAGGCTGGCCGGCGTGAAGCAATATCTCTTTTAAAATGCAATGGAATTACGAAAGTGTACCTTGAAGTGCACCGTTGCGGCCTTGTAGTTTCGCCTGAAGTGCTGAAAATTTCCGTTGCTTTATTAAAAAAGAATGGGTTCGAGGTTATCGGGGGTATTGCAACCCTTCCGGGTGGAGCTATCGGCGTTCCTCAGGAAGGGCCGCTGACCTGGCTCAACTGGCAAAATCCAAAATCTCAAAACGATATGCGAAAAATAATGGAGGATAATGCCCCAATCTTCGATACGTTTATTGTTGATGACTTCTTTTGTACTTCTGATACCAGTGCTGAATCAAAAACTGCCAAGGGAGACCGAAGCTGGTCGGAATACCGGCGTGCCCTTTTAACCGATATTGCTCAGAATATTATTATCAAGCCTGCGAAAGCGAAAAATCCCGCGATTAAAATCATTATCAAATATCCTCAATGGTACGATCGTTTTCACCTCTTCGGTTATGATGTATTGACCGAACCAAAACTTTTTGACGGTGTTTGGGTTGGTACTGAAACCCGAGGACAATATACGCAGCGCTACGGCTTTGTTCAGCCTTATGAGGGATTTATCAATTTTCGTTGGATTTCAACCTTTGCAGGGGATAAAATTGGTGGCGCATGGTTCGATCATGGCGACTGTACAGATGTTGATTTTATTGAACAAGCCTATCAGTCAGTACTTGCCGGAGCTAAGGAACTGGTGATTTTCAATTTCGACAGTTTTGTGACTGGACACCCCGGTCATCATCTCCTTCGGCAGGATTTTGAAAAACTGGCCGACCTGGCTAAGTCAATCGCCCTAAATCCTGTTCAGGGAGCAGTAGGCTATAAACCAGCCAACAGCAATGCCGGAGGTGATTTGTACCTGATGGATTATATTGGGATGTTCGGTATTTCACTCGTGCCCGATTCCAAATACCCTGAGAACGCCAAAGTAATTTTCCTGCCAACACAGGCCGCAACTGACCGGGAGATTATCCCGAAGATTTTGAAATCGCTCGGCAATGGGACAAAAATAATCATGACAACCGGATTCATTGCCAACGCCCCGGATGGCGAAAAACTAGCCAGTCTGGCTCAGATAAAGTGGCCCCTTCAAAGTACACCGCTAATGTCCGAAACAGTCATTTCAGAAGGCAACCCATTCAAATTAAAATTCCCGTTAAGCATGGCATGTCTGATGGTCCCGGATGGCGCAAACACACTGCTTCAGGCATCAGCAGATCAGATTTTTATGACCCAGAACCAGAATAAAAATATCTGCGTACTTAATTCACACACATTCTCCCAGCAAGATTTTGATGCAGTCGGTGAGGTTCTTCTCTGTCCGCGCCAACTAGGATTACTTGAACTCCCTAAGCCATGGGTGAATACCATCCGTTCGGCATTCCAACAGAATGACTCGCCCCTTTTGGATGCACCTTCAAGAGTCACAATGCAACAACTTGCAGATAAAAGTCTTGTGATCCATAATTACAATCAGGAGCCTACGGAGATACAGATTCAAATTGCACCGACAGCAAAATATATAGACGCATTTACAGGTAAACCCATAAATTCAAATGAGCAGGACCATAAATTGACGATGGAACCCCGGTCACGCGTCTGGATTAAAGAACAAAAAAACAAGTAACTAATCAATTATTATGACAAATTTATCACGAAGATCATTTATTACTAAATCAGCAGTTATTGCTACAGGCGCGGCTCTGATTCCGGGGCTTTCACAATGTAAAAAGGGGAAAGTTAATATCGCGTTCATTGGTGTCGGAGGGCGCGCCCAGGATCATTGGATTGATTGTCAGACTGAAAATGTTGTAGCCCTGTGCGATGTAAGTGATTCAGCTGCTGCAGAAGGCTTCAAAACTTTCCCAAAAGCCAAAAGATTCAAAGATTTCAGGGTTATGTTCGATAAGATGGCTGATGACATTGATGCGGTTATCATTGCCACTCCCGATCATATTCACTTTGCTGCAGCAATGACCGCGATGCAATTGGGAAAACATGTATACGTCGAAAAACCTCTGGCTCATAATATCTGGCAAATCCGCACTTTGCGAAAAGCGGCAAAGCATTACAATGTGATCAACGCGATGGGAATACAGGGTCATGCTACAATGGGCATTCGATATGTAAAGGAGTGGTATGAGGCCGGCATCTTAGGAGAAGTAAAAGAGGTACTGGCCTGGTTCGAAGGTCCGCAATTTGACCCCAAGGGTTATTTCACAAAACCGGATAGTTATCCTCCAAAAGAAGAGCCTGTTCCTGCAGGTTTAGACTGGGATTTATGGGTAGGCCCGGCTGCGGCAAGGCCATACAATCCTACTTATCTTCCACGTTTCTGGAGAAGCTGGTATGATTTTGGCAATGGCGGACTCGGCGACTGGGGATGTCACACCCTCGACGCACCCAACTGGGCCCTTGATCTGGGACTGCCATTATCGGTCGAACCGATAATGAGATCGCCATCGGGTGAAGGTTTTGTATCTGATAAATCTGTTTTAAAATTTGAATTTGCAGCTCGCGGAACCAAACCTCCCGTTACATTAACCTGGCTCGACGGAGGTGAAAAACCTGAAAATCGTCCTGAATGGGGTCTGAAAGAGATGCCGGGAAGAGGAATGATCATGGTTGGTGAGAAAGCATCCTTATTGACCGGAGGAAGACCGGCGAATCCGAAACTGCTGATTCCTGATGCAGATTGGGACCATTTCACTAAAAATCTGCCAAAAGAGACGATTCCCCGTGTTGAAGGAGGGCCTGTCGTTGAATGGATACAAGCAATTAAAGGTACCGGGCCAATTCCTGGTGCTAATTTCGAATATTCCGCTCCCTTAAGCGAATTGAACGCTGTCGGAATTCTGGCGCAACGTACCAATACCCGGATCGAATATGATGCGGCAAATATGAAGGTTACCAATCATCCTGAATTTGATGCGTTAATTAAGGAGCCTGTTCGCAAAGGATGGGAATATGGGGAAGATCTTTGGAAAAGCTAAAGCTGAAAATCGCACATTAATCACCACAGATTAGGCGGATTCACTATAGTTTATCTGTGTAATCTGTGGTAATATGACTCAAGCTTATCGTATTTTTAACTCGCCGAATAAATTTAAGCAATGAAAATTCCGGTTCTTATCCTGGGCCTGTTACTTGCACTTTGTTTACCTTCAGAAGGGAATAATCTGACGGCCAATGTGTCGTCGGTAGATATTACACCTCCCCTTGAGATGAAATATACCCTTGGCGGTTATGGTGAACGGATGAACCGGCCGGCGGAAGCCATCCACGACCGAATCTTTGCCAAAGCTCTCACCCTGAAAACGGGTAACCGGAAATACGCGATTATCACCCTTGATATTCTGGGACTTCCATCCAATGTAAAAAGTGATCTGATTAAAAGACTTTCAGGCCAAGGGTGGAATATGGAAAACATGATGCTTTTGCCGAGTCATTCGCACGGAAGTCTTGAAATGGCAGCATTGAACAGTAAAAATGTCCTGAATAATCCCAATTTAGGGATATTTCAACCCGAACTGCTTGAGTTTTTACTAAATAAACTCGAATTACTCCTGACAGATGCCGACAAGAACTACCAGTCTGTAAAAATTGGAACTATCAGCAGACTCATTGACGGACTTAACCGCAACCGGCGGAAAGATCCTGACATAGACAAAGAGATGATCATTACCCGAATAGACTTGAAAAAGGGAGAACCTTTGGCAGTTTTGGTTAACTGGACAGCTCATCCTACTTTTCTGAGCGGAAAAGATATGCTTGTGTCTGCCGAATGGCCGGGTTATCTCCAAAGTAAGCTTCAGGAGCTGATTGGACAAGGAGTTACTGTAATGTATTATAATGGTGCAGAAGGAGACCAGTCAACAATTCTGGAAAGCCCCAAAAAAGGATACGATAAAATCGAAATCTACGGACAAAAAATTGCCGGATATGCCTTCGAACTATACAATGAAATAAAACCCAAAAACACCAATGCATTCAATTACAGCTACAATACCATCACATTACCCAAACATACTGCACACCCGTCGTTTATGAAAACCGGCGGAGAAGAATATGGTCTGGATGAGAATTCCGTGAATGGTGTAATGGAGGCGCTGGGACCTAAAGAAGTTGGATTGGGAGCTGTCCGGATCGGCAACCTGATTATTTCGGGAGTACCCGGCGAAATGACTGCCGAATTGGGAATCAAAGTAAAAAAAGCCATACGAAACAGTGGGGTGGAAGTTGTTGCCATTGGTGGTCTTGCCAACGAATGGATCAGTTATATTCTGAGCCGTGAGCAATACCTTTATGGAGCCGGTTACGAATCAAGTGTCAGTTTCTATGGCGCGGAGTTAGGCGGTTTAATTTCAAAGGAGGTGATCAAAACAGCCTTGACCCTTGCTCCTTCGAAGTTTAATCCTGAATGAAAGTTGATTCTAAATCAATAAAGAAAAATGACAGACAGACGAGATTTTTTAAAAATTTCAGCCTTAATTGGCTGGGGTGGTTTGGTTGGATATATTCCATCTGTAACCTCAAAGAATAGCAGCCGGCGAAGGTTCAGTCTTTGCGTAACTACAGAAACGCTCAACAAGAATCCTGACTATTTTAATCTGATTGTCGAAAGTGGGATTACAGATGTCTGGATGCCCATCTTCTTAAATGGGTACTGGGCCTATCCTATGGAAGATCTTTTACTCTGGAAAAACAGATTCGAAAAAAAAGGAATCTCTGTATATTCATTGAGTGTTCCATTAGGACATCCGGGAAACTCACTGGGTGGTTCTCCCGATTTTGAAAGTACACCTAAGAATTGGCCAAGAGGAGTTGATATTGATGGCAATAAATATTCAGGAACATCGGTCCATCCATTAATAACGGAAGAGAATATTACTGTCATTCAAAAGCTTGGCAAATCAGGCTTCACTAGACTTTTTCTCGACGATGATTTCAGGCTGGCACGCGCGCCCGGGCAGATCGGAGGATGTTTTTGCTCTGATCATCAGCAGGAATTTCTCAATAAGTATGGATATAGCCAAAAGGATTGGACACAACTAAAGCAAGATATCAAAGACCGCAATTTAAATTCCACCTTAAAAAACTGGATCAGCTTTACCTGCGACGATCTCACCAAATCATTTAAAGCCCAGCAGGCAGCAGCTCCTGATGTTCAACTTGGAATCATGGTAATGTACCTCGGATCTGAGAAAGCCGGTATCCGGTTAAGTGATTACAAAGGATCGCTGATGCGGGTGGGAGAGCTGATGTTCGATGATCGCGCAATGACTCCTGTAAAAGGGAAAACTGATGAACTGTTCAGCGCCCTTTTTCACCGGAGATTTGTCACACCTGAAATGGCATACAGTGAAACTACTGCCTATCCGGCAAACAAACTATCGGCGAAAAATATGGCGGCGAAACTTCACATTACCACCATCGCGGATATCAGAAATTCAATGTTTATGAGCGGACTGGAGCCTTTCCCCTTACCCATTGGAGCACCCTTTCACCAGCGATGAAAAAGGCTGGTTCGATGCATCAAAAAACGGCAGGACAAATACCTCAGGGACCTTTTAAACATTATTGGGGAGAAAGCAGCCGCATGGTCGGTGACGATAAACCCAACAGCCTGTTTTTAGCTTCAGGTATCCCTTTCGAAGTAACAGATACACCTGCCGCCGACGGGTGGACATTCCTTTCGGATTTTGACAAAAATGATGTTGCAGCCGGGAAACTACAATCCAAAGGAACTACATTTATTTATAGTTCAGGTGTCGATAAAAAACTGAACGGGTTACGGTTTGTAGCAGAAAATCTGGCAGAAATCTTTGCCTTCAAACGTGAAATTATTCCGCAACTCAAAAATATACCATATGTTGAAGAAGACAAACCTGTTGTTTGCACCTGGTATCCTAAAATAAAAACAGTACTCCTGTGGAATTTATCAGAAGGTACCGAGACCTTTACGGTGAATTTAAATGGGAACAAGCGTTCTGTCTCCATCAATGGTCTGGATGCCGGCTTAGTCCGTTTATAAATTTTTGAGCTCTAAATTTATTCAAAATGTCGAAACACTTTTTCGTTTTTTCCTCCATTTTTATTACAATTCTGTTGTGTACTTCTGCAATTGGATCAGCTCAAATAATCGATTTAAGCAAAGCGGTAATCATCACCTCAGACCAGCCCGTTTCTTTATTACGAGCAACGGCAATACGTGTTTTACAGGAAGAAGTGGCCTCCCGGACTTCTGTCAGTCTTCCGCAAGCAACTGCCTGGGGAAAAACGACCGTTATCGCCTTGGCAACCAGCAACGATATCGCGTTAAATCAGGTATTGGTACCTAAACGGGCCGGGGAAAATCTGCCTGAAAATAAAAAAGAGGGTTTTCGCATATTTTGTGATAAAAAGGATGGGAAAAATGTGATCTGGATTATTGGTTCTGATGAAAGGGGCATCTTATATGGGATTGGCAAATTTCTCCGTACAGCAATCATGACTAAAAATAAAATTGTACTCGAGGAGCCGCTTGATTTTGCCGGTTCACCGATGCAATCCATTCGCGGACATCAATTGGGCTATCGCAACCATGCCAATTCTTACGATGCCTGGGACGTTAAAAAATACGACAAATACATCAGGGATCTGGTGATATTTGGCACCAATTCAATTGAAACAATCCCATTAGGAGACAAGGATGGCAGCGTCCATTTTCCCATCCCACCCGAGGAGATGAATATTCATATCAGCGAAATATGTGCGTTATACGGCATCGATTACTGGGTCTGGACACCTGTCTCTGCTGAATTGTCTGATAATGCGAAAAGGCAGATTGAACTGGATCGGGCTGAAGCATTCTATAAAAAATGTCCGAAACTGGATGGTGTATTTTTTCCGGGAGGCGATCCGGGAGAGAATCATCCCAAAGATGTGCTTCCATTCTTAAAAGACCTGAATGACCTGTTACAGAAATACCATCCCGGCGCTGGGATGTGGATTTCATTGCAGGGATTTAATGCCGAAAAGATCGACTATTTTTACACTTATCTGGAGAATAATAACCCCGACTGGCTTAGAGGCGTCGTTACAGGACCGGGAAGTCCGCCAATTGCCGAAACGCGCTACCGCCTTCCAAAAAAATACCTGCATCGAAACTATCCTGATATCACCCACAATGTAAGGTGCGACTACCCTGTTCAGAACTGGGATCAGGCTTATATGCTCACTATTGGCCGCGAAGGAATCAATCCGAGACCAAACTTTGCTGCCAAAACACATACAGCAAGTGCCTCACTGACTGATGGTTTCATCTCCTATTCCGATGGTTGTCACGACGATGTCAATAAGGTGATCTGGAGCATGCGAGGATGGGATAATGAACTTGAACCTCTGGATATTCTGGCCGATTATTGCCGCTATTTTTTCGGTCCGGATCTTGCGAAAAAGGGAGCCGAAGGAATTAATGCACTTGAACAGGATTGGGTTGGACCGATAAAAACAAATGGCGGAATTGAGACCACCTTCGAATTCTGGAAAAAACTTGAAAAAGAGAATCCTGCACTTTCTGCAAACTGGCGTTGGAACATGCTTGTGCTGCGTTCTTATTATGATACCTATCAGCACAGAAGGAAAATTTATGAGGAGAAGCTTGAAAAAGAAGCGAATAAAATATTGGCATCCGCAAAGGAAACAGGTTCTGAAAATGCAATGAAGCAGGCACTTGAAATGGTTAACCGTGCCGATACAAAACCGCTTAATCAGGATATGCACCAAAAGATTGTGCAATATTGCGATGATCTGTTTCACCTAATTGGATTGCAGACAGATGTAGAACACTACCATGCGGCCAACTCACAGCGAGGTTGTATTCTGCAGTTTGTGAATTATCCGCTCAACAACCGCTGGTGGCTGACAGACGAATTTAAAAAGATCATCGAAATGGACAGTGAAGCAAAGAAACTCGGGCGGCTCGAGGTGATCCGGACATGGGAAAATCCTGGTCCAGGAAGCTTCTATGATAATATTTCAAACATCGAAACAGGTCCTCGTGTACTCACCGTCTCGTATGACGCAATAGATGTCGCATGGTGGGACGGAGGTTTAAGCAGAGCACGCCTATCTTCACAACTATTTCAAAATGAGCCAATTCTGGAATATAAAAATCTTGATTTATACGGAAAATATATTATCCGTGTCTGTGGATTGGGGGATGCTCTAATCCGCGTTGACGGCGAACGCCTGGAACCGATCCTCTACAATAAAGGAATCGGAGAATTTAAGGAATTTGTAGTCCCAAGAGAAATAACCCGTGACGGTAAGATGCGCGTAACTTTCGACCGCCCGGAAGAATCGCATCTTCGCTGGAGCAAATACTCGCATATTTCTGATGTCTGGCTGATAAAAAAATAACTTACTAAATTTCAATAAACGAACATGAAACATCTGTTTAAATTCTGTTGTACGATTGCAATTTTCGCATTAATCGTATCGTGCAGCAATGAGCCAAAAAATCGGCTCGATTTATCAAAAGCCACCATTTTGATCTCTGCCGAAATAAAATCACCGGTTAAAGAATCTGCTGCCGCCATCCTGACGGAAGAAATCAGCAAACGGACAGCACTTAATCTTCAAACAGCCGGCAACTGGGATGCTAAAACAGTCATTGCCGTCGCTCTTTCCGGAGATAAAAATTTATTGGGTGAAGTTGTGCCCAAACGGGAAGGTGCCAATATGCCCGAATTAAAAGAAGAGGGATACCGCCTTTTTCACGAAGTCAGGAACGGGAAAAATATACTTTGGATAATCGGCGCTGATGCCCGTGGGATTCTATACGGAATAGGGAAATTGCTGATGATTGCAGAAACAAAAGAGAAACAAATTTCACTTGCTCAGGCAACAGACATTGCCTCATCACCTGAATATACCATCCGCGGCCACCAGTTTGGATACCGCATGACGGCCAATTCGTGGGATGCCTGGACCATTCAGCAGTTCGACCAGCACTTTCGTGAACAGATTCTCTTTGGTGCCAACAGCATTGAAGGAATCCCATTTCAGGACGAACGGCTCGACACACTCATGAAATATCCCCGTGCTGTGATGAATATTGAGTTAAGTAAAATCTGCGAAAAGTACGACGCTGATTACTGGGTCTGGGCTGCGCTGGAAGTTGATTTAAAAAACAGCGTGCAACGCCAGGCTGCCCTCGACAAATACGAAGCCTTATTCAAGGAATGTCCCCGTTTCGACGGGGTATTTTTCCCTGGCGGCGATCCCGGCGACAACCATCCGGCTGAGGTGATGCCTTTTCTTGAAGAGTTGACAGTACTACTGCATAAGTACCATCCCGATGCCGGAATGTGGATTTCACTTCAGGGGTTTAACAAGGAAAAAACAGATTATTTCTTTAAATATCTCGCTGAAAAAAATCCGGACTGGTTGACAGGTGTTGCCAATGGACCCAGCAGTCCGGCATTGGCTGAGGAGCGCCAACGCTTGCCAAAAAAATATAAACTTCGCTCCTACCCCGATCTCACCCACACGGTGCGATGCCAGTACCCTGTGAAAAATTGGGATCAGGCATTTGCTCTGACCGAAGGGAGGGAATGTACCAATCCTCAGCCTCTTTATTATGCCGGAGTTCATAATCGCGACGCCGTTTACACCGATGGGTTTATTTCCTATTCGGATGGTGTTCATGATGATGTGAATAAAATTGTCTGGAGCCAGATGGCATGGGATACTAAGCAAAACGTACGAAATGTAGTAGTGGAATATTGCAGCTTTTTCTTCGGTTCGAAACTGGCCGGTGAGGCAGCCGACGGAATTATGGCCTTGGAACAAAACTGGGTAGGTAAGATTACAGGCAATGCGACAATCGGGAAAACATTGGCGCAGTGGAAGAAACTGGAAGCTGAAAATCCACAACTGGCATTAAACTGGAGATGGCAGCAACTCGTGATGCGGGCCTATTATGATGCTTACATACAGCAGCGTCTGGCTTATGAACAAAAACTGGAGCTTGAAGCAAATGCTATTCTGAAAAATGCGAAAGAACTGGGTGCCGATAAGGCTATGGATCAGGCGCTGGCTCAGGTTCAAAAGGCCGACAAAGAATTTGTTGCTCAGGATCTTAAGCAAAAAGCAATACAATATATCGACGATCTTTTTATATCCGTCGGACTGCAGACCAGTATGAAATTGCATAATGCTGCAGGTTCCGAAAGAGGTTGTGTCCGGGATTTTATCGATTACCCGCTGAACAACCGTTGGTGGCTCGAAGATGAGTTCAAAAAAATAAAAGATTTCAAATCGGAAGATGAAAAACTGACCAGACTGGAGTTTATCAGAACCTACGACAATCCGGGAGAAGGAAGTTATTACGATAATATTTCGAACACAAATGCCAAACACGTGACTTCCGAAACAGAGGATGCGATAGATTTTCTGTGGGAAAAGGAGGGTTTAAGCCGCAAACGGCTCTCTTCACAGCTTTTTCAGTTCACACCTGAATTACAATACAACGATCTTGATCCAAAGGCGAACTACCTGATCAGGGTTGCCGGATTGGGAGAGGCCCTGTTGCGTGCAAATGACAAACGGCTAATTCCCACTAAATACGAAAAGGGATTTGGTGAATTCAAAGAATTTCCCCTTCCGAAGGAGTTGATTAAGGAAGGTAAACTAAAAATTACTTTCGACAAACCAGATGAAGAACATCTGAACTGGAGGGATCAGTCCCGTGTCTCCGACGTTTGGCTGCTCAAACAATAAACAAAAGGATTTTCAATTTCCAATTATCCTGATTATGAATCACAAGCAACGTGCAGAAGCCGCCCTAAGTCGTGAAAAGACCGACAGGGTGCGGTTAAAATTATGCTCATGAAGGAATTGTACCCTCTAAGGGGAATTATAACAGTACTCAATACGCCATTCGCAGCGGACGATTCCATCGATTATCACGCGTTGAAGACGAACGTTCGCGACGCCTTGAATGCAGGTGTGGCGGGGTTTTTGGTTCCAGCTATGGCTGCAGAAGTGTCAAAATTATCGGTCTCCGAAAGAATCAAAATGGTTGAGACCGTTCTGACCACCGTGGATGGGAAGGTTCCTGTAATTGCCGGAGCAGGAGAGACTATTTTGGAGAAGAGCAAGTCATTGCTGAGAGCGTATGTTGAGGCAGGTTGCCGAAATGTCCTTTTCCAGATTCCATACCAGGATGATCGTCAATTCAAATCACATTTTATGGAATTAGCTGATATTGATGTGGATATGATCATGTTGCAGGATTGGGACGCAACGGGGTATGGATTGCCTGATGAACTGATCCTTGATCTGTTTGAAAATACAGAAGCTTTTCGATGTCTGAAGATCGAAACTGTTCCGGCTGGGATAAAATACTCAAGGATTCTTTCTTTAACACAAGGCAGACTGAATGTCAGCGGTGGATGGGCTGTCACTCAAATGATTGAAGGACTTAAACGGGGTGTCCATGCCTTTATGCCTACCGGAATGCACTGGATTTATTCAAAGATTTATAAACTTTGGAGCGAAGGGAAAGAAGAGGAGGCAACCGGTTTATTTCAAACGATTTTGCCTGTCCTGGCCTTTTCGAACCAACATCTCGACATGTCCATTCATTTTTTCAAGCGCCTCTTAAATAAACAAGGGTTCTACCCTACCGCTAATGTCCGTAAACCAATTCTTCCTTTCGACACAATTCACGAACATATTGCAGATCAATTGATTGATCTCGTAATAGAAACCGAAAACAAAATTAAATGGATATCAAACAATTAATCAGTTATATCGCACCCGGCGCTCCGGCAACAAGACGACCTGCGACCGGGATTCTGCCTTTTCTGCGACCTGAAATCGGATTTACGCCAAAATGGTACAGGGAGGCGCTTGGAATCGACTTTGGCGAAAAATGGCATACCAACCCCGAATATCGCCGGCAATCGAGGATTGCAATGGCGGCAGAATTGGATCGCCGGTTTCCCGGAACAAAGATCGGCCAAAACGATGAAAATGTGACAGATCTGCTAACTGGCACTTTTGGCGCTTCGGCGATTGCAGCTATTTATGGTGTCCCGATCAGGTATGACAGCGAACAATGGCCAACATCTGAACATCGCTATTTCACAGATGATGAGGTTGATAATCTGACACCTGCGGATCTCGGCCAAAATGCCTTCTTTCAGGAATTAACGGAACAGCTTGATTGGATCGGCGAAGCAGAAGGAAAGATTTATGGATTTATGAATTGGCAGGGTATTCT